>JAPPPH010000524.1 GCA_028817635.1 Verrucomicrobiales bacterium
CAAACGTAGCTCCGACGATGATAGCAGGTAAAGCGCTCGACCAACATGGAGGCAAACTCAAACTCGCCATCCATGAAAATCATTTCGTTCGGGATGAACACGTCCTCGAATATCACCATTGCCTCCTGCCCCCCATACAGCGCGTTGCCGGCGTCGATCGTGCCGCCCTCAGCGCTCCGCGTATCACAGGATTGTCTGCCGTAAATATAAGTTATACCGGGCGTGTCCACCGGCAACGCCCCGACGATGGCATAGTCACGATCGGCCTCACTCAATCGCATCGTTGGCATGACCACCAGCCAATGTGAATTGATGCAACCCGTCTGGTGCGCCTTCGCACCGGAAATAAAAACGCCCTCCTCCGTCCGCCTGATGATGCGGACGAACAAGTCCGGATCGTCCTGTTCATGCGGCGCCTTGGAGCGGTCTCCCTTCACGTCGGTCATGGCTCCGCCGATCACGAAATTCTGGCGGTGCATCTCCGTGACGAACGCCTTGAAGCGGGAGTGATAGTCCGTCCCATGCGCCTCGTCGATTTCGTGTGTCACCGAGTGCAGCGAGTTGATGGCATCCATCCCCACGCAACGCTGAAAACAGGTGCCGGTCAACTGGCCCAGTTTGCGCTGCATCTTGTTTTGCATCACCAAATCCTCCGGGCTCGTCGCCACGTGAAGGAATCGATTGATACGCTCGCCGGTAAACGGAGAAACAGCCGTGGCCAGTTCCGGTTGATCGTTGGCCAGATCGTACGTTCGCGCCACAGCGTTTATCGAGGGCCGGATCACCGGGTGGTCAACCGGCTCCGCCACGCGTTCGCCGAAGAGATGCACCTTGAGCCCGCGACCACGCAGGCTCTCGACGTACTCTTCTCCGTTGAGGATCATGGGCGTTACTCGTTGGTCTCAATCAGCGACTGATAAACTGCGACCGTGAATTCATCGCGAATCCGCAAATCGGTCGGAAGTTTTTGGGTCATGATCAGGCCGATCAATTCCTCCTTGGGATCGATAAAATACATGGTCGAGGCCACCCCTCCCCAACTCAACGTACCTGGCGAGCCAAGTTGCTGAGTCTCAGCAACATCAAGCCGCACGCGGAAGCCTAGCCCAAACCCGTTTCCCGGGCCAAGCCGCACGCCGGTCTCCGGCAGGATGTGCTCACGAATATGATTCGCTCCCATCAACCCCACCGACTTCGGGCTGAGCAGTCGTTGCCCCGCAAATTCGCCGTCGTTGAGGATCATCTGGCAAAATTTGAGATAATCGGTCGTCGTGCCAACCAACCCGCCGCCACCACTCAGAAATGGTTTCTTCTTCAAGTACGTGCTGGTGGCAGCCGGTTCAGCGATCTCGCGTTTACCATCGATACCCCAGCGATAGTTCACCGGAAAACGATCGAGCTTCTCCTTCGGCAGCGAAAAACCGGTGTCGACCATTTCGAGCGGTTTGAAGATGCGCTCGGCAAAAAACTCATCGAGCGGTTTACCCGAAACCCGCGTGACCAACTCGCCCAGCACATCGGTGCTCACGCCGTATTGCCAGTACTCGCCGGGGTGCGCGAAGAGCGGCAGCTTACCCAGTTTTTCCACCATCTCGCGGGTGGTTGAATTACGGTCGAGCAAATTCGCGGCGCGGACCTGTTTGTCGACTTCGCTGTTTCCAAAAATACCGTAGGTCAGCCCGGAGGTATGCATCATCAGGTCGGCGATGGTCATGGCGCGGCGCGGTTCCTCGAGCCGGCCTTTGCCGTCATCTGTCTCGACGTAGACCTTCACCCCGGCCAACTCGGGAAGATATTTTTCAACCGGATCAAACAACTGAAAATGCCCCTCCTCGTACAGCATCATCGCCGCCGTGGTGGTGATGGCCTTGGTCATCGAAAAAATCCGAAAAATGGTATCACGTTGCATCGGTTTCTTCGCCTCGGCATCGGCGTAGCCCGCGGCGTTGAAATGCACAATCTTGCCCTTCCGGGCCACCAGCGAAACCGCCCCGACCAATTCGCCCGAATCGAGTTTGCGCGCCACCAATTCGTCGATACGCTTCAGTCGTTCCGACGACACGCCAACCGACTCAGGCTTGGCCAAGTGGACGTTTTCTGCAACGAGATCGAGTGAGAATGCTGTCATCAAAATGGGCAGGGCCAAGCGGCCAAGCGGGAACCGTGACCGGCTAATTTTCTTCATACAATTTGGCAAGGTGAGATTCGTACTTGGCGATAATGTGTCGCCGACGAACCTTGAGAGTGGCCGTCAACTCGCCGGATTCAAGCTGAAATGGACGACGCATCAAAAGAATCCGCTTCACTCGCTCCGGCTGGCTCACCGCCTGCATCGCCTCGTCCACCTGAGCCTGATAAAAATTCAGCAAGGCCGGCTCACTGATAAACAACCGGTCTTCGGGCAGTTCCAAACCAAGCACTTTCATCCGCTTGGCTAAGCGCTCGAAATGAGGCACGATCAACGCGCTGACAAACTTCCGTCCATCACCGTATGTGACCGCCTGATCGATGAACGGGTTGCGAACAAGCATTCGTTCCAGCTCTGCCGGGGCAATATTTTTTCCACCCGAGGTGATGATCAGATCCTTCTTTCGATCAGTGATGAACAGATGTTGATCCTCATCGATGCGCCCCACGTCACCGGTGTGTAGCCAACCATCGACAATCGCCACCGCCGTGGCCTGTTCGTTTTTCCAGTAGCCCTGCATCAACCCCGGACCGCGAGCCAAAATCTCCCCGTCATCAGCCAACTTCACCTTCACCCCTGCCAACGGCAAACCGACGGAACCGACCTTGTAGTTGCCACGATGATTGAATGTGATGCAGGGTGAGCACTCCGTCTGACCGTAACCCTCGATCATCGGCACGCCACAGTCGAAAAAACCCTGACACACATGAGGCGGCAATGGTGCCCCGCCGGAGAGGCATTGTCGCATCCGGCCCCCCAGCAAGCGTTTCAAACCAGCGGCTCGGTCGCCCTCCGGCAACGTCTCCACCTTGGTCCAGATTTTTTCGTAAAAACGCGGCACACACGTCGTCAGCGTTGGCCGCACCGTCGCCATGTCAGCAAACAGTTCGTCCATCGGGCCGCCCAGCGCGAGGACGTAACGCCCCCACGTCGACATGTAATGATCCATCACACGCGAGTAGACATGACTGTACGGCAGCCAGCTTAGGTGCAATTCGTCTGGCTCAAGGCCGAAGATCTCGTAGTTCGCCTCGGTGTTGAACAGGATGTTGCCGTGCGAAAGCATGACCCCTTTCGGATCGCCGGTCGTGCCGCTGGTATAAATAATGGTGGCAAGATCATCCCGTACGATGCCCGCTTCGCGAATGGCAATCTCAGGGTCCCGGGGAGTCCGCAAAACCTCCTCCCATGGCAAAACCGGAATTGGCCCCGGCTCGATCGGATCAAACGAAATCACGAATTCCAGCCCCGGCAATTCATCGATCACCTGCCAAAGTTTCTCCGCCTGCGCTTGGTTACTGACAAACACCGCGCGGGCACCGCTGTGCTGAATTTGAAACGCTGCCTGTCGGGGCACCATCGGGGAATGCATCGGCACACCCACCGCGCCACAGCTCAACACGGCATGATCGGCGACCAGCCACTCATGGCGGTTCTCCGAGAGAATGGCCACCCGTTCGCCGGCACGGATACCGCGCTGAATCAATGCCGACGCAACCGCATCCGCCTGCCGGCGATACGCGGTCCAGCTTAAATCCTGAAACCCCTTCCCGGTCTTGTAGCGCAACGAGACCGCGTCACCAATCTCCGCGCAGATCGCACGGTGCATGCCGCAAAGCGATTCGTACGGCTGGGTTGGCACAGCGCCCGCCATCGGTCAGGAACTCCACCAGCCTCCGTTCACGTGGATCGTCTGGCCGGTGATGTAGTCAGCCAATTCGCTGCACAAAAACAGCACCACCCCGGCGACCTCGGCCGGCTCACCAAAGCGGCCAAGCGGAATCTGTGCCTTCATCCCGGCCAACACCGACTCGGGAATCGTCCGGCTCATCTCGGTGTCAATCACACCCGGCGCCACGGCGTTGACGTTGATTTGTGACCTCGCCAACTCACGGCTCAGCACCTTGGTCAGGCTCATCACCCCGCCCTTGGCCGCCGCATAATTGGCCTGTCCAAAAGCCCCCAGCGCCGCCGCGATTGAGGCGAGATTTACTATCCGCCCACCCGGCCCCAAATGCTTCGCCGCTTCGCGACTCATCTTGAATACCCCGCTCAGATTCGTGTCGATCACCTCCTGCCATTCAGTGTCACTCATTTTTTGCACCGTCCGATCCCGAACGATCCCGGCGTTGTTAATCACAAAATCCACTGTGCCAAACTCGCGCTTGGCCAAGCGGAAAAGTTTTTCGACATCATCCGTCTCGCGTACGTCCGCACCGATGGCAATTGTGCGCTGGCCAATCGCGGCCACCATCGACCCGGCCAACTCTTTATTTTTGTCGTGCGAATCGGGAAAATAATTCACCACGACATTTGCTCCCGCTGCGTGAAGCGCCTCCGCCGTCGCTTGGCCAAGCCCCTGGCTTGCCCCGGTGATGATGGCTGTCCTGCCGGTTAGATCGATCGTTTTCACTCGACGAGTTTGAAAATGGCTGCGGAACCCTGCCCCATCCCAACGCACATTGTCGCGAGACCAAGCGCTTGGCCTTCGGAGCGCATTCGGTGAAGCAGCGTCGTTGCGATGCGTGCCCCGCTGCCGCCAAGCGGATGGCCGATGGCGATCGCGCCACCGCGCGTGTTTACTTTTTCATCCGAGACGCCCCACTCCCTCAACACCGCCAACGACTGGGCGGCGAACGCCTCGTTCAACTCGATGCATCCGATGTCGCCCAGCGCCAACCCTGCTCGCTTTAGCGCCTGTTGAGTTGCCGGCACAGGGCCAATACCCATGATTTCCGGCGCCACACCAGCCACGGCATGCGAAACCACCTGCGCGATTGGTTTCAAGCCAAGCTCCTCGGCTCTGCGACTGGACATCATCAGGAGCGCCGCAGCACCGACGCTTAGCGGCGAACTGCTCCCAGCTGTTACGGTGCCGGTGCCGTCCCGCAGGAAAACCGGGCGCAGCTTGGCCAAGTCTTCAACGGACGAGTCAGCGCGCACGCATTGGTCTCTTGTGATGCGCACTTTGCGGCCGGACAGATCGCGCCCCACGGGCGAGGAAAGCTCAGACTCAAACTCACCGCGATCCTGCGCCGCCGCCGCCAAGTGATGGCTGCGTACCGCGAACGCATCCTGTTCCTCCCGCGAAATGCCGTAAAGCTGCGCAAGGTTCTCGGCGGTGAGTCCCATGTTCATGATCGCCTTGCTGTGGCGGGCATACAGCCGTTGCGATGGATCAACGTCCTTCATCATCGGCACATGATCCATGTGCTCCACGCCACCGGCGATTTGCACATCCTCGTTGCCGGTTTGAATGCTCATGGCCGCGAGATGGATGGCCTCGAGCGATGAGGCGCAGTTGCGATGAATTGTCACGCCGGTTGTTTCCACGGGCAACCCTGCGAGCAACGCCGCCGTGCGCGCGATATCAAACGCCTGCTCACCCTGTTGCTGGCAGCAACCCCATTTCACATCCTCAACCAGCGCTGGATCTAGCTTGTTGCGCCCGACCAGTTCACGAATCAAGTCCGCCGACAAATCATCCGAGCGCACATCTCGGTACCACCCCTCTCGCGGACAAGCCTTCGCAACGGGAGTGCGTAACGCATCAATAACAACTGCGGTCTCCATTTAAGTGCGCCCCCCGTGTTTTGGATAAAACATCGCCCCTGTATCTGCGTTGTTTCTCAAAATCTTAGGCGCATCGAAACGCGCCCCCAATCCGGAATCGAAATAAGGCTGTGCCGTGGCAATCACCACACCGGCTCCAACCTGATCACAATGGCGAAGCGGCCCACCGCGGAACTGCGGGAAACCGGTTCCGAGCACCAAGCCCATGTCGACATCGCCCGGCTCCGCCACGATCCGATCCTCCCAGGCACGCGCTGCCTCCAGCAGCAGCACACTAAACAGTCGCCCCTCAATCTCCTCCGCACCGATTTTGCGGGTGTCGGTGCTGTGACGGGCAAGAAACTCATCCAGCGCCGGATCATTTTCCCGCCGCCCGCGCCGGCCCAGTTTGCGAAAGCCGGCACCCGTCTTGTCGCCCATGCGACCCGCTGCAACCAAGTCATCCAGCAGCCGTGTCAGCATCCATCGTTGCCCCATCTCGGCAGCCTCCTCGAGCACGCGAAACGCACCCATGGTGACATCCAAACCGACCAGGTCATTGAGCGCGATCGGCCCCATTGGCATGCCCCACTCCATTGCCACACGGTCGATCAAGTCAATGTCGGCTCCCTCGCAAAGCAACACGATCGCCTCGTTCATGTACGGCAGCAAAATGCGGTTCACGAGGAACCCCGGCGAATCCTGCACCACGACCGGGGTCTTACCCAAGCGCTTGGCCAAGGCCACGGCGGTGACCACGGTTTGATCGCTCGTCGCTTCGCCGCGAATTACTTCAACCAGACGCATTCGGTTGACCGGGTTAAAAAAGTGCAATCCAACAAACCGCGCCGGATCTGCAGCCGACTTGGCCAAGCGCGAAACAGAAATTGTCGAGGTGTTGGTGGCCTGAAGCGACTCCTCCGGCAACACCTCGGCCAAGGCCGAGTGGACTTCAGCTTTCAGCGGCTCCGACTCGGTGACGGCCTCGATCACAATGTCCACTTGGCCAAGTACAGTTGAATCCGTGGTGGTATTCAACCGCGCCAATGCCTCCGCCTCCGTCGCTTGGCCAAGCGCACGGCGAAAACTGACCAAGCCGGAGTCAATGCGAGATTGATCAACATCGGCCATGATCGTTCTAATTCCGCAGGACGCTGACGCGGCAGCGATCCCGGCTCCCATCGTCCCGGCACCCAGCACGCCGACGCTCGCGAAACCGGCCGGCTCAGGCTCCGAAGTGGTCACACCCCGAAATTTTTTCAGCCGGTTTTGTTCGAAGAAAATCCCGATCATCGCCGAAGCCACCGAACCTCCAAACACCTTTTTTCCGGCGGCACGTTCCGCAGCCAACCCCTCCTCGATCGAAACCGAAGCGCCATCGCATATCGCTTCGATCGCAGCAAACGGCGCCGGGTATTCGCCCCTGTTTCGTTGCCGGATTTGGGCCGTGGTCATCCTCCGGCAATAGTCAATTTGCTCGGCGGTCATCGGGAGGGGCGCCCGTTTCTGTTCGCGACCGGTTTTCCATTTTTCATTCGCGACCAACTCCGCCAGCACCCGGTGCCCTTCCTCAATCAATCGCTCCACCGGCACGGCATCAAACACCAAGCCAATTGCTTCAGCCTCGGAGGCGGTGAACGGCTTGCCCGTGGTGATCGCTTTCAGGGCATGATCCAAACCGACAACGCGCGACAGGCGTTGAGTCCCACCCCAACCCGGGATCAGGCCAAGTTTCACTTCAGGTAACCCGATCTGTGTTTTCGGTTGGTTCGTGGCCACGCGCTCGTCCATCGTCAGCGCAAACTCCGCCCCGCCGCCGAGACACGCCCCGTCTATGAGCGCCACAGTCGGATACGGCAGTGCCTCAAACCGCGCAAACACAGTCTGCCCCTTCTCCAGCGAAGCGAGGATGTCATCCATCGAATTCCCCTCCGTCGGGAGTAACTCCTCGATTTTTGCACCGGCAACGAACTGTCCCGGCTTGCCGCTGCAAACCAACAACCCAGTCGCCGGCATACCAGCCAGTTGATCCAGCACGGCATCCAACTCCGAGAGAATGGTACGGGAGAGAACGTTTACCTTTTCATCTGGCAAATCAAACGTGAGCGTCGCCACGCCATCATCCGCCAACTCGAGCTGAAAGGAACTCGCCCCGTTTTCCAGGTTTAAAGAATTCAATGTAAGAAAACGCCCTACCTCCGGGGACGACGCTTCGCGGGCAATCGAAGATTCCACGCCTCCACCCAGCGCTCATCAACGAACTTCATGTCGAACTCATCCACCATCCGACGGCTCATGTCTGACAAATGTCCCGCACCATAAAAGATGCCGATCTTTTTCACGCCCTTGTCGAGTTGCTCGCGCAGGACATTCATCGCCACGATGTTACGCTCGGTTATGATGGCTGAACCCTTTTCGCCGCCAAGGTTATCGAGCACGTCCGACTGGGCGAATTGCTGTGCCATCAACCGCTTCATCACCAGCTCGCGGTTGCTCGAGAATAACGCAAACAAGAGGGCAAGATCGTTGGGTGCCTTGTTTTTGTTCGCCTGCTGCTGTTTTAACCCCTGCACAAACAAATCCATGAACAACGTCAAAAACGACTCGCCGCGCTCCTTCATTTTCTCGGCGAACTCCTCCGGCGACATGTCGGCGTGCACCATGTTTTTCGCGGAGTAATCGATCCAATCCACCTGAAACGCCAACCCCAACATATCCTTCGCGCCAAGTTGCATCCCGCCCACGACCGCCATCCCGGCCTTGAATCCGCTCTCCTCGGAGGCGTCTTTTGTTTCAGGCTCTTTCGGTTTGGTTATGCCGTCCTTGTCGACCAGCTTGGCTTCCCGGTCCACGAACCGCACCGGTTCCCCGCCCAAGTCGTCCTTGTCGGCCACCATCTCGTAGAGCAGCGCATCGTACTTTTCGAACTCGCTGTTGAGTTGCTGGAAATACCCTTGATCGCCGATATGAATCGCGCCAATCAGGTCAACCGAGACTCCGGCCTTGGCCAGTTTTTCGTCCTTCGGCACAAACCGGATGATGGACGTGTCCAGCGACTGAGGCACCTTGGGCCGATCCGGATTCATCGTCATGCGGATGTACTTCTCCGGCACATCCGACACCGGCTTGACGTCCTCAGCGGCCCAGCCCCCGGCTGTACCCATCAGAGCCAACCCAAATAACCAACTTGTCCAACGCAATGTCATTTCCCAGCATTCTACCCGGCCAAGCGGCAAATTGCCCTTCAAAAATACAGGTGAAAAGCCGCCCGGTTAAATCGCCCGATACCGGGGAAATTCCCAAGGTTCGCTGTCACGGAAAGTAACGGTATATTTCCCGGCGATGAAGCACCCGGTAAAAGGTAATCTTCCCGTTTTCTAGTTTGAACCCAACCCGGTAGTTGCCAATTCGTTTTCGGAAGTAGGTGGGAAAGCCGGTAATCTTGGTTACTTGGCCAAGGGCTGATAGGGAATCAGGGCTGGAGCCTCTTGAAGTGCGAATTGCTGGATTCGCGATCTTATGTCCGACGGCAGTTTTTGAAGGTCTTTAAGGAAGGATTTCTTGTCGGCCGTATCCATCAATCTCGAAGGATGGACTGAACGGTTTTCAGATCGACCTCCTCGTCGTCTTCCACCTCCGACATCGCCTTGCCAAGACCTTGATCCATCAAGACGCTCTCAATCCGTCGAAACGTGTCCACGTCGATCATGACTGCCTTTACGTCTCCCGACTCATCCGTAACCAGTGACTTGGCAATTTCCATATCAAATCCCTTCAAAGAGGAAGCCTACCTCTTTACCGCTGATGCGCAAAGATCAATCTGGATGATCCTCAGACTATGAACTCCAAAAATGGGAACCGGTTTTGTAGTCTCCCTACGTGCCGGAGTTTCCTGAATCAAATGCCGATTGGCCGGAGTTGTTTTTTCGGTTTCTGACCGACGAAAAGGATGCCTCGGTCTATACGCAGCGCAATTACCGGCAGGCTATAGATGGGTTTGGCAAATGGTATCGTGAGACCAACGGACAGGCACCACCCTGGGCAGACTTGAAGCGCGACTCATTCCGACTGTTCCTGCGGCAGCTTGGTCGGAAGAATCTCAGTCAGGCAGCCATTCGGCTTCGGTTCAGCGCGCTCAACTCCTTTTACAAGTTTCTCATGCGGCGCGGGCTGATTGAGTCCTCTCCCGTGAAAGGGATTACCCTGCCAAAACCGGCCAAGCGGCTGCCCCAGTTTTTAACGATCGATCAGATGATCGAACTGCTCAACGCCCCAGAGGCGGAGTATCGCGCCGAACACTTGGCCAAGGAGGGCACGAGCAAAAAAGCACGCGTCACACCGTATCTTCGCGACCGGGCCATTCTTGAGACCATCTATTCCTGCGGACTGCGTATCGGGGAAATGTGCCGGATGTTGGCCGGTGAAATTGACGTCGAGCAATCCGTCGTCAACGTGCACGGCAAGGGCAAAAAAGAACGACAAGTGCCGATTGGACGCACGGCTGTCGGGGCGATCCAGATTTACTGGCAACGCTTGGCCAAGCCGCCCGCGGTCGACGAGCCGGTGTTTTTCGCATCCGAAACCAAGCGTACTCCAATCTATCCGCGGCTGGTCCAGATGCGCCTAAAAAGATACCTCAGCGCCTGCAAACTGGATGCCGCTCTGACGCCGCACAAGCTGCGGCACAGCTACGCGACACACATGCTCGATGCCGGTGCAGATTTGCGAAGTGTGCAGGAGATGCTTGGCCACTCGAACCTCACCACCACACAAGTCTACACGCACGTGACCACCGAGCGAATCAAGCGCGCCTACGACAAAGCCCATCCAAGGGCGTAAACCAAGCGCTTGGCCAAGCGCTAGTTGTCGGCCAATTGCTCGGCAGCCGGCGGCGGGGGCGGTTCGGATTCCCCCCCCTTGGGTTGGGGGAAAATCTGGTACAGCAGAAGGTAGATTAGAACACCTGTTACGGAGACGTACATCCACAGCGGCCACGTCCACCGCGCGATTTTTTTGTGCAATTCATAGCGGGCCTTCAGCGCGCGGCTGAAGGTCATGAAAATGAGTGGCAGGATCACCACCGCCAGCACGACGTGCGTGAAGAGAATGACAAGATAGATCGGCCGAAACCAAGCGGGATCGACAAATCGCGTCACAACCTCGGTGTTGAAGTGGTAGATCAAATAGCAGGTCAAAAACACCGCCGAGGTGATGAGGGCGCTGATCATGCATTTTTTGTGGGCCTCCTTGTTGCCTTTCTTAATGAAGACAAAACCGAGCGTTAGAAAAACAGTCGCCAGAGAGTTTAGGCAGGCATTGATCAGCGGTAGATCCTGAATGGTCATGGTTTTTCGTTTAACAGTTGAGTGGCAAGATCGATCGCCTTTTCCTTCCAGCCATCGTCCAAGCTCTCCAGAACGCCGCGGAGGCGACCCCGCTGATCGATCACAACAAAGTAAGATGAGTGGATAAAAAGATCCTCCGGCGTGACCTGTTCACCTTTTGGTTTTTCACGGGCGATGAGTTTCATTTCATCAACAGCCAGTCGCACGATCTCGGACTTTGCCCCGGTCAAAAAATCCCATTTTTCATTACGGGCACCGTGCCGTTTGGCAAAGCGATTCATAACTCCGGGCGTGTCGAACTCGGGATCGGTGGTCAGGGTCGCAAACGCCACGGCTGGGTTATCTGCATAGTGCGCCTGCAACTCAGCCATGCGCTTGGTCATAGTGGGGCACGGCCCGGCGCAGCGGGTAAACACAATGTCCGCGAACCAGACTTTGTCCGCAAATCTGGCCAAGCGCACCGGCTGCTCGAGTTGGTTCGTCAGGGTAAAGTCGGTTAACTGGGAGATGACGGGTGGCTTTCCCGCCTTGGCCAAGCCGGGATTACTTGGAACCGCCGCTTCCCCCCCGCGCTGCTCACGCACGAAAGCAAAACAGATGGCCAGGATCACC
>JAPPPH010000100.1 GCA_028817635.1 Verrucomicrobiales bacterium
CGAGGCATTACCTGCCGTGAGATTGGAAAAAGCTCCTGGTTCGGAATGATGGCAATCGATTTTATTGTTACGTAAACGGGCACCTGATTTTTGAGTCAAGCGATCGTGGGCTGAGTGGAGGGCGGGCCGGCTTGGCCAAGTTTCGCAACACCGTGGCCAGTTTTCGAAATTTTCAAATTGGAAAAACGATTAACGACAACTCTTCGCCAATCGATGCCTCGCTTGGTCAGGCGCTGATCTCCGAGTCCACTCGCTCTGAAGGGTTCAAGGAATCGACGATTGTGAGCGCGGGTAAGGCTCCGGTGAAGGCATTGCGACACTTGGACGCCGAGGCTAAGCGACTGGAGCAGCAGGCGGCCTTGCTGCGCCAATCCTCGGAGCAACTCCATCGGAGACTGGTTCGCGATCAGTTGGTCTCCCTGTTTGAGAAAGAGGAAAAGGCGGTGGATCTTTTTAAGGCGTCGTTGTTGATCGCCAAGATTGACGATCCGTCGATTGATATCGCGCATTACGAAAAGCAACTCCAACTCATGGCGGACGAGGTGCGGGAGCAGTTCGAGTCAAGTGATGAGGCAGAGGCCAAGTTGAATAAAATGTTGTCGTATCTGTTTCAGGAGAACGGTTTTCATGGCAGTCGTCAGGACTACTACAATAAGGCCAACAGCTACATGAATCGTGTTTTGGATGACCGCGAGGGGTTGCCGATCACGCTGTCGGTTTTGGTGATGGAACTGGCTCGCCAATGCGGCATCCCGGAGGTGGTCGGAGTCGGGGCCCCTGGGCATTTTATCGTGAAGCATTTGCGCGGTGAGAAGGGACAATTCATCGACCCGTTTGACGGTGGCAAGTTGTTGACGATCGAAGAGACAGAGGCATTGGTGAGGGAGAACAGCGGACGCAGTATCCCGGCGGATGAACTGCCGGTCTCCTCCAAACGGGAGATCGTGTTGCGCATGCTTCGCAACCTCATGGGTGTGGCGCAAAACAAGGATGCCCCGGCGGATTTGCTGAGGTACGTCGAGCCGATGGTGGCGCTTCAGCCGGATTCAGCGTTCGACCGCTGGGCGCGGGCGGTGTTGCTGATTCAAAGTCGCAGGTTCGATGCGGCAAAAAAAGATCTCGAGTGGCTGTTGCAGGCCAAGCCGGAAGGGATGGATTTGGGGCGGGTTCTCGAGATTTACCAATCGTTGCAGTAGCGGTTGCTACTCCGTGCTCCAATCAACCTCGACATTAAGTAGTTTGCCAAAGCGGTTGTTGTAGAACACACAGCCGTTTTCCGCGCCGTATTCATGCACCATCTTGGTAATCTTCACATCGTAACAGCAGTACTCAGCGATCTCCATTAGTTTGCCCTGCTTGTACCACTTTAAAGCCTGTAGCCCGTCCGCAATCTTTTCAGCGCCGAATGTGGCGTTGGCGATCGAGTCCAGTTTGAGGCGATGGGAAAGTTTTTGCTGAAGATCGACCATCAGGTCGAGCGAGGGTAACTGTCGAAGGTCGAGCGGCGTGTAGCCGTGCAGAACCTCGTAATCGAAACGAATGTGGTTGAAACCCACAACCAGATCCGCGCGTTGTAATTCCTCGATGAGATCGTTCACCTCGGATTCCTGATAGATGGAATACTCTCCGTTCCCGGTGCTGTAGGTCACCCCGATGCTCATGCCCATCTTGTCGATGTGTTTCCAGCCGCCAACTTCGTCAGCCGCGCGCATGGTCTCGAGGTCAAAATAAACGATATTCCTCACGTCAACAGTCGCGGTGGAGCCTACCCGATGACCGGTGCGGAGGAAACAAAACTCGACTAGAATCCGATTAAGCCCTTCAATTCGTCACGAGATGGGCAACGAACGCCACAACGACCCGAACGATACCTCCGCGCTGCATGATACGTCGTTGCACTTGGCGGATACGGATGGCGAATTTCCGGTTCATTGGAAAAGCGGCTCACTCAAGAACGTCACAGATCTGTTGTTTCTCCTACAGAACGACCCGCACATTCAACGTGTGGAAAACATTTCACTATCACCCATCAGCGGCAGCACGAACGTTCGAGTCAATTTCCAATTCCTCTCATTGGTCATCGGGACGAAGTACGGCAAATTCACCGGCACAAATACACCTCCCGTGTTCCCTACAGTCGGAAGTGAGGATCGATCTCTTTATGCGGGTATCACCAAGCGTGCCCTGTTTTTGCC
>JAPPPH010000497.1 GCA_028817635.1 Verrucomicrobiales bacterium
CAATAGGGAGGGCTGGTTTTTCGTCAGCGTCAGGACGAAGTCGATCTCTCCCGCTTGGCCAAGCGCGGCGATGTTTTTTGCGACGTTTGGAAGATTTTCCTGCGCGATTTTGTTCTCGCGAATCAGGGTGACGAGCGTCCCTGCGGCACGAGGATCACCAGTTGCCTCGAGTGCGAATCGGAGCAGGTCCGGTTCGCCGCCGAACACTTGTCTGCCGGATTGCAACGCCGGAAGCCAATCGTTGCGCAGCTCGCGTGCGGTGAGCCACTTGGCGTAGTCCAGCCATGAATCGCTTGCATGATGACGGGCACGCAGGGCGATGTTGGCGGCCGGGAGCGAGCCGGTTTCGCGCAGGGTGTTCACGGCCTCAAGACGGACGCGGGGATGCGCATCCTCGGCGGCTTTCGCGAACAGTTCGAATGAATTGGGGATACGGTCGCGCCAATGAAACAGCATGCGAACCGCACCGGCCCGGGCGCGGGGTTCCGGGGAGTTTAACACCGTGCGTAGCAGCGTCTCGTTGGGAGTGTTCAGCGTCCCGTGTAGCCAGAGTGCCTCGAGCTGGTGATGTTCAAAATCAGGATCCAAAGGTGACAGGGCATCAAGCCAAGACTTGAGCTGAGTCAGCACCTTGGCGGGGGAGCGCGTTGCCAGTTCGCGCTTGGCCTGTGTGCGGGTGTAGTCCTCGGGCGACTTGAGGTGGTCCAAAAGCGTTTCCACCGGTGCGCCGTGAATGTGCGGCCGTTTGACCAGCGGCCGATCCTTGGCCGTGAGGCGCCAGATTCGGCCGTGAGCCTTGTCGCGCAGCGGATGGTGGAAATCGACCTCGCCGTGGTCGATGATCGCGTTGTACCAGTCGACAATGTAGAGCGCGCCATCGGGACCAACCTTTAGATCGACCGGGCGGAAGGTTTTGCGGCTGGAACGGATGAGCGTCTCGACCTCCTTGGCAGCAAAGCCGCTGCCGTTGTCGGTGACATGATAGCGGACCGTGCGGTTGGCCCGGAAATCATTTTCGATAATGCTGCCCCGCCACTCGGCAGGAAAATGCCGGCCGGAGAGAACTTCGCAGCCGGTGCCGTTGGGTTTGCCGGGCACGAGGCCGGGTAGGGTGCGGGGCGCGCCGACGGCACTCCGGAATGCGGCCCCGGGGAAGGTGTAGTGCGGTCCCTGGCCACCGGCTCCGTCGGTGATAAACGATTGGCCCCAGCGATCGATCGCGTGGCCCCACGGGTTGACCGTGCCACGCGCGAACACCTCGAGCCGCTCTGTCTCCGGGCGGAAACGCCAAAGGCCGCTTCCGTTGAGCCGGCGTTTGCCCCAGCGGGTGTCGATGAAGCTGTTGATGTAAATCGACTGATTGAAGTACAGCTCGCCCCACGGTGCCCAGCGCAATGCGTGGATCATGTGGTGAACATCGGCATTGCCGAACCCGGAGAAGACGACCCGCTTTTCGTCTGCCCGGTCGTCGCCATCGGTGTCAGCGAGAAATAAAAACTCGGTGGCGCTGCAGACATAGGCCCCGCCGTGCACCGGCATGACGGAGTGGGGGACGAGCAGCCCCTCGGCGAATACCGTGGAATTCTCCGCAACACCGTCGCCGTCGGCATCCTCAAGAATGACGATTCGGTCGTTGGGTTCCGTGCCGGGCTTGATGTGTGGGTAGGTGGAACTCATCGAGACCCAGGCCCGCCCCCGTGTGTCCCAGTTCAGGTTGATCGGATTGGTAAGGATCGGGTCAGAGGCAAACAGGTTCAACGCGAAGCCATCGGAAACCGTCATGCTGGCCAGTTCGTCGGCCGTATCCGGGGCGGGAATGTGGCGGGGCACTTCGTGCTCGGGGTCGTCGTGAACCGGTTTCCACTGGTCGATCCGCTCGATGGAATACCCGTGCGTACGGGGTGCTCGCAGTCGGGCGATGCGTTCCTCGGCCGCCGACACCAGCCGGTCGAAATCCTCCATCTCGTAGGCGAGATGCCCCATCTCGTACGAGCGAAATAAAAATACGTACGTCCGGTTCAACGGTCGAAGTCTTCTGCGATGCTGTAGATTTTTCTGGATAATCTCGGTGCGGAGCTTCGCAGCAGGGGCAAACTCCGGCCCGTGGAGGATCGCTTGGCCAAGCGCCCAACGCTTGGCGTCAGTTTCGAGAACATCGACGCCGTCCACCCGAAGCCGGTAGGCACTGGCCGCTGAAGCGATGCGGACACTGCGGTCGGGTGAAAGAAAATCAAGCGGCAACCGATTCCCCCGGAGGTCGAAGCGAATACCGCGCCCTGTGGAGACGGAATCACTGGTGAACACGCCTCCGCGGGTGGCGAGCACTCGCTCGGGGGTGAGCGTTACTTCGTGTTGAATGTCGTCCAGCAAACCAAGCTCGCGCATGGCCAGCTTGGCCAAGCTACGGTAGCCAAGATCGTTCAGGTGCACTCCGTTTTCCGTGATCGGCTCATCCGTGGGGGAGACCAAGAGGCCGTTTAGATCGATCACGAAATACCCGTTTTTTTGGCCTAACTCACGAATGAAGCCGGCCGCTTGGCCAAGCCGTTGGTTGCGCTTGGCCAAGTCCGGCAGCGGTGAACCGGAGGCCTCCTGACGGGGCGGTGTCAGCAGGATGAGTGTGGCCCCGTTTTTATCCAGCGCACTCAGCAGGCGGGTGTAGCCGGTTTTAAATTGGTCGAGCGTCAGTCCTGTGTTTTCAAATGCAACACTGCTGCCGTAGCCCACAATGATCGTACTTGGGCCGGCATCGGAGACGTGCTTCAACAAGGCACGATAGCCGACGCCATCGGCCGGCCCGGACTGCCAGCCGCGGGTGTTACGGCCGTCCTTGAACTCCGCCCGTGCCGTGCCGAACACGTCGTCTCCGGGCCAGCCAAGATTGCGAAACGTGATGTCGTGGTTTGGCCAATGGGCGGTCAGTGCCGTCTCGAGGTAACCGAATTTTTCCATGCGCGAAATCAACGTGTCACCGACGAACACCACCCGGTTTTTCGTCGGAGGTTCGGGGACGAACATTTTTTCGTTGTCGATGTTTCCATCGAGTTTCCAGTGGGCGGTGAGGGCCTCGTTGTTCACGTCGGTTTCCCCGGCCGCGAGCTTGGTCATGTCGTTTTCGGATAGGCCCTCGCTGTAGACTCGGACGTCATCAATGTTGCCTTCGAATATTTCGCGATCATTTTCAAACGAACCGATGTACGCCGCTGAATTGCCCGAATAGCCAAGCGTACCCTCAGCCGAATTCTCGCTTATCAACTTTCCATTGAAAAACAGTCGCACTGTTTTGCCGTCGTACGAGGCGGCGACGTGGTGCCATTTGCCATTCGATAGTTTGGATTTGTCAATTCGCCCGCCGAACTCTTTGTATCCAGAAATGTTCAGCCCAAACCAAAGCCCCCAAAACGGGCCTTCCTGCCCGATGGCCAACAGTCGGCGGTTTTCGCCATCCTCCTTCCGGTAAATGCACTGCCAGTGGTTGGTGATGTTTTCCGGGCGAATCCAGGCGCTGATCGTCGTGCCCTTGCGGGAGTGAAGTCCGGGATAACTTGCGGCGTGAACCCTGGGCTTGTCCAAGCCAAAACGAAGCGCCTTGCCGTGTCGGCCGTCGATGAATTCAAACTTGCCTTCGCCTGTTTTGTGCGTCGGCCGGCGCAGAGGGGTGGCGCTTTGAAATTCTTCGTTGATAACGATGACAGAGGGTTCGCTGAAATCACTGGCGACTCCATTTTCATCCCACGTTTGCACCTTCCACCAGACGTTCGCCCTGTCAGAAAGAGCGGTGCCGCCAATGGGGATGTTTGTGTTTTCTGTCGAAAGCCGGTGCCCGCTGTCCCAGATGTCGCCGACGTCTGCGTAAAGTTTTCGGAGTTCGCTTGCAACGAGCACTCGGTAGCCGGTTTGTTTTTCGGCAGCCCAAGAGAGGGTAAACTGGTTTAACGCCAGCCCAAGTTTGTTGGGCATGGGGGTAGCGCGGAGCTCGTGGGGGGCGGCCTTCAGTGGGTGAGCGAACGCACTCACAAAAAGAAGACCAAGGGTGAATCGTAGTATTGCTGGCATCGTGGGGGGAAACTACCGGTTTGGGAGTGGAGTGGCATCAAAAATCGTTTTCACTTCAATTGTGAATCCGTGTTGCTACTTTTTCCGCATGATTTCTTTGAAGCGCAATACGTGCGGCTTGGTGTCTCTCTTTGGGTTGTTTTTATTTTGCGGCATGGTGGGAGGTGTCGCGGATGACAAATCCAAGCGGATGGTGCTGACTGAGTCTGACCCGGAGTATGTGCGCAACGAGAACTATCCGGAGAAATGGTTTCGTGTCCTAAGCAAGGGAATCGACACGACACGCGAATACCTCGGCAACTACGGCCCGTTATGCGTCTACATTATCGGGCAGGAAAAGGATGAACTAAAATCGGACGCGGTCGCGGACAGGATCATCGAAGCCTACTGCCGCAACCGACACGGCGGGGCGGAGGATCGTGGGCAGGATTGCCTGAAGCGCAAAGGCGGCTCATTGGTCGCGCGGGCGCGCGACGGCTCCACCGAGGCTTATCTCTCGTATGTCGACTTCCTCGATAAGCCGCTGGCGGAACTGGTTTTCATCAATCCGCATGGGTTCCCGATGCCGTACCTTCACACGCGGGGCATCCACGAGTACGCCCATGTGTTTCAGCGTGCCCACGCTCGGACGCCGACTTGGCTGACCGAGGGCGGCGCGGAATTCCTGGCGTTTTACCTTGGCGACAAACACGACTGGATTGATTTTGAAAAATCGATGGAAGGCTCAATGCGGATGGCACGCAAGGTGAAGAAGGGTGAGGCTTCACTGATCGATTTTGAGGACGTCGGAAAAATTGAAAAGGAGCGGCCGCACTTGAAGAAATATTACCGGCACCTTGCTTATGATGCCGGCACTTGGGCGGTGGCGTTGCTCATCCATCGATCCGAAAGTCGAAGTGTGAAGCAGTTCATGAAAACGTTCTATCCCATGCTGGATGAGAAAGGCTGGCGATCGGCCGTGTGTCGCTACGGCGGTTATGAGGATATCGATGCCTTCTACAGCGCCTTTGCAAAACTGCTGGAGCAACCGGAGAAGGAGCAAATGAAACTGCTCCGTACGATCAAGCCCTAGTTGGCGTCGTCAAGTGATGGGAGGGAGGTGCGCCAGTCGAGCAGCCGCTTGGCCAAGCGCTTGGCTGTTACCGGATGCTGCGCAGCGACGTTTTGGGCTTCATTAGTCGCTTGGCCGAAATCGTACAGTTCCAGTCCCGATCCATCGGCGTTGATGAGCAGTTTCCAGCGTCCTTCGCGGATGGCGCAGTTGGGACTGCGATCAGCCACACCACCCGGCTTGAGGTAGCTTTTGTCGCGACCATACTCCCAAAAGAGCGGGGTCTCGCGTTGAAGAGGTTGGCCCAGAAAAACATGGCCGGCATCGATCCCATCGAACTCGACCTGTGGCGGTGTGACCTTGGCCAAGCGGCTGAGTGTCGGGAAAAAATCGACGGCGGCCAGAATGGACGAGTCATCCACCCGCCCAGCCGGGATGGTGCCTTTCCAGCGGACAATCAACGGCATACGAATGCCGCCCTCGTACAGGCTCCATTTTCGTCCACGAAAACCAGCCGTGCTCCCGGGGGCGACGTTTGGTCCCTTGCGGTAGTAGTGTCGCCAGGCGGTGGGGCCGTTGTCGCTGGTCAGGACGAACAATGTTTTTTCACCAAGCCCAAGCGAGTCAACGTGGTCGATGAGGCGCCCGAGTTGTTCGTCCATCTCATCGAGCACGGCATAAAAACGGTGCGTAAAAGGCCGGTCGGCATGACGTTCGTGGCGCTTGAGAAACGCATCGCTGGGCACGTGTCGATCGTGAACATCATTGAGCCAGAGTTGGAGATAAAACGGATTGCGCTTGTTGCGATCGATGAAGTCGATGGATTTATCGACGTAAGTGCGAGTCCAAGTGTATTTGGGATCGATCTTGCGATCGACGCGCGGTCCCATTCCTTCGGCGTTCACGAAATGTTCTTCAAACCCGTAGGCGCTTGGCAGCGGGGAATCGTCCCAGTCGCGTCCTCAGCCCGTGTGCCAGGGGCCGTAGTGCGCCGTGACGTAGCCTCCAGAGCGGAACGCCCGGGCGATTGCCGGGGCAGCAGGATCCAGAAAATCACTCATGCCTCGCTCCCGGTTGCGTTTCCGTCCCGCGAGGAATGAGTTGATGAGATGGCGTGCGGGGTACTGTCCCGTGGTGAACGCCACCCTCGAGGGAGAGCAGATTGGTGAGGCGACGTAAAATTGTTTGAAGAGCGACCCTTCCCGGGCGAGCCGGTCGATGTGTTGAGTTTCGACATCCGTGTTGCCGGTGCAACTCAGGTCCCCAAACCCCATGTCATCAATCAAAATGAAAATGACATTTGGGCGACTATATTCGGCTGCTTGAGTGGAAAAAAATGTTCCACTGCAAAGGGCACCAAAGAGGAACAGGCGGCAGAGCCTATTAGGCAGAAAGCTGTTCAACTTCTGCCGGGACTTTGTTGAGTACAATTTTCTCAAGATCGACCTTGTTGCTGGCATTGTCGATGTCGATCCCGGTGACATTACCCTCATCGTCGTAATCGAGGACAATTCCCTCTGAGATTTCCCGGCTGTCAGAGCTGGGTTTTGAGGATAGGTCGATGTAGAGCGAATCGGTTGTTGAGTCGTAGTTTAAAGTCACGGTTTGAATCTCCTGTCAGGGAAAGCGTTATGAATGGTTTTTTTGTCATCGAGCGTAACAACACGAAGAATTCGATTGTCCAATTCCTCGACTCTTCCCCAAAAACGAAATCGATTGTGTTCCTGTTTTTCCATTTTGATGGGGCGCTCGCAAATGGCGATGCACCATTCTTTTTGCAGATAGGGCCGTTTACGAAGTACGTGTTTTTCGAAGTAATCCGTGAAACCGTACCCTCTCATCCGGGAAAGCTACGACATGTAGGTTTTAAGGCAATTGTAATTTAGAAAGAAATCTCGAGTTGGCCAATTGCCGTTTGGGGCGGGGTGGTGATGTAGACGCGGTCGGAGTTGTCGGGCTGCCACCAGCCGGCGTTGCGATCGGGGGCGTGTTCAACGCGCGGGAGTGGTTTGCCGTTAACCGAAACGGCTTTTGGTTGAATCCCGTTCACGAGAAAGTGAACCGGTTGACCGGGATAATAATCGAACTCGATTGCGAGAAGCTCTCCGTCTGATTTCGATACGAGAGTTGCGGCGGAACTGATGGTGATTGGACGCTCCGCTTGGCCAAGGCGGACGGTTTTGATGTCGGGATTGTGGCCATTGAGCAGCAGCACGTTGGCCATGATATCCTCCGGGTTAATGAACGCGGGCATCTTCTTTTCAAAATCCACGATACTGTCGGGGTAGCTGCCAATTTTATCGCCCTCGGCGAATTGCTGGTGCATGGTGCTGACGGTGATGTGTCTTACGATTCGCCGCCAGTCGGCTGGGGTGAAACCAAGGTCGCTACGCTTGGCCAAGTGGGGCCGGTCGGTCAGCGTCTCCTGCAACTGCCAGACGTGGTAGCTGTAAACCAGGCCGCACCATTGCACCGGGACGCCTAGCCATGAGTGGCTGAAAAATGTGCTGCCGAACACCGGGATTGTGGCGCCAAGCATCATCGGCTTGGCCGGCAGCGTCCAAAGGTAAATGAACGGCACGCCGGTTTCCGCCCACCGGATGGCCTCGGAAAGGTAGCGATCTTCGCCGGTGCAACGCCATGCGTCGTGATTGGCGGCCACGGCGTAGGCGGCGGCGAGGATGTCCGGTTGGTACATCGGGCACTCCCACATTTGCGAGCCACGTGGCAGGGCAAACGAATTGAGTAAACCAAGCGCCTTGAGGCCGGATTTCAAGGAGGCCGAACTACCGGTGATGCGTGCGTGCCGCAGAAGGTCCATTGTTTGGCGGGCGACTGTCCCAGAGACGGCGTCGCCCGCCTGGCCAAGCCGGGCATGTTTGCCGGTGAGTTGGGGTTGGCGCCATCCGCCGTCGGGGTGTTGCGATGAGGCGAGTTCGGCGATACGTCGGTCCAGTGCTTCAATCCCCTTGGCCAAGCGGCCATAATGGAAGGGAAGTTCCCATCGCAGGATGTGGGTTAGGCTCGGGCTGACAAGTTGATCGTCACGCATCGGTTCGGTGGCGGCAACTGCCGTGTTCAGCGAGTTGGTATTGCCGGTGATCAGGCCATCGAGCCAGAGAAGCAGATTGAATCCCGCGGAGGGGTTCGATGCCCAGTCGATGCAGTGCCGGAACGTTCCCGGGCGGTCACCCCGAACCGTCTCGAGGAAACCGATACGGCAGAGCGCCATCTCGTCGTCAAACGATCGGGGTGGCGGATTCGGCTCCGGCAGGCCGCCCTGATGGGTGATCCATTCACCGAAAGCCCGCAATACACTGCCTTTCGTGACAGATAGCTCAGAGTGAATTGAAAACGATTGGCCGTCCTCCGCTGGATAAGGATTGAAACTGTCGCCGGGGTGCTCGGGAGCGTGTTTGGGGATGGACGGTATGGAGAGCGCGAGGTGATGGCTGTTGGCCAGCGCGGGCTGATTGGGTGCAGCGAAGTGCGCGGTTGGCAGGGAAAGGCGACCGTCCCATTCTTGGCCGGGATCCCAGGTAAGCGATAGGCTGAGTGGTTCTGACGGCAGCCGTTTTCGTGAAACGGTTCCTGCCGGTGATCTGCCGTAGAGGCTGTCTGGTGAGTAGTAAAAACCGGGCGCTGTCGGCGGCAGTTTGCTCTCCGGCGAAATGGTCACGGCCATGAACGGCGCAGTGACCTTGTGCGGGTGCGGAGTGATCCGATGATTATTGGGTGGCGCGAGGTCTCGCGGGTTGGACGACGACTCCGGGCCGGAGAGAAACTCGAGTCCGGGAAAAAGACCCCAGCTTTTGGCCGCGCCGAATGTTCCGTCGCCGAGGTGGATGCTCGGCCCGGTGGCGCGTAAAAGAGGCCCGTCGACCTTGGCCTTGAACTGATGAAGGATGCGCATCGGTTGGCCGTTTTTCGGGAGGATGACCTCAACCGAGGCGGCCCAGCGATCGGTGTCATGAATGAACGTGGCAAACTGGCAGTTGTTGTTTTCCGAAAACTTGATGTCCCGTGGTGAGAAGGTCGTCGTATCGGTCGAGTCGGTTACCTCCGCGAGAGGGGCCCAGACGCCTAGCTCAAACCAATCGTCCCCGTCCCGTCCATGGATGCGGGCATATTCGAAGCCGTTTTCGCCGGGGATAAAATCGATTCGCATCCAGTCGTTCTGCAGGGTGATCGGTTTGCGGGTTGGTGTGCCTGCGTAGGTTTTGAATTTATGAGTGGCGAGCCCGCCGGGGAAGGGGGTGTACATTTCGATCGTCTTCGGTTCGGTCGGGGATTTCCAGCGCCAACGGAGGATGGCTTCCTCGCCGGGCGCGAGATGGTGAACGAACTTGCTGGGCAATGGGTTCGTGCCGGTGACGATAAAAAACTTGGTGTTTTGCTGGGTGTAATGGCCGCGACCGGCGTTCCTGACTTTCATTGCGAGTGGAATGAAGTCGCCGGCGATGGGGATCACCTGCTCGCAGGCGATCTGATCGATCACGAGTTGGTGGGGAAAGTGGGCGATGATGGTCTCGCCGCTTGGCCAAGCGACTACGGGAGAGGCCTCCAGTTTGCCGGTTTCAAAGTAGACCGGGAACCATGCAGAGTCGGAATCGTTGGCTGGCTGGACGAGATGCCTTTGGTCGTTGACCATCAACGTGCGTGTTTCATGGGCGGGGCGTTTCGCGAGGATGACCCCGGAGACCGGCCCCTTTTTTCGAAGAGGGTATCCCGGCGGCGAGAATTTGAGTATCACCGGTTCGCCCCACATAGCCCAGTCGTAGGAGCTGTTCTTGAGGGAATCGACTGCGAGGGTGAGAGTGGCTGGTTCGCCGGCGTAGGAGCTGATGTCGATGGCGTGCGCGGCCCATTCGTTTTTCCGGTGGGCCTGCCGGAAGATGGATTCACCGTTGAGCCGAATTGAATACGCGACGCCATCCTCGCGATTGGTCAACTTCGCTCCATCGGACAAACCGATGCTGAACGCGAGGAAAAGTCGTTCTCCCTCCGCGAGCTTCGGCAGGCCAAGCGCGTAGTCGATCGTGGACACGCTTGGTTCGTGAAGCGGGTGGTGATAGATCGACCGTTTTTCGACACCGCCACATATGCCGCTTGGCCGTAGGGAGATCTCAGCAGCGAGCTGTGCCTTGGCCTGCGGGAGTCGATCGATCAGGTCGGCGACTATGCGTGCCTCGACCGTCTTGTGCACTTGGCCAAGCGCAGACAGCCCGATGAGCAGACAGGCGAGTGTGGCCAGTTGCGTTTTTAAAAACCGACGAGGTTGCGGTTGCATTCCTTGATGTGAGGATAGCGCTTGGCCTCGATCGCGTAGTAGGCCTTGAGCAGATCGACCTCGATGCCGATGTCCTCACGGATTTTTTGCAGCGGCCAGTCGAGATACTTTTTGTAGTCCACCTTGGCCAGAGATTGGCAGTCGGACACGAACCCGAGCCGAACGGCGTCCTTGAAGATGTGTAGATCCTCGTCCGTGAACCGGTAGTCCTTCGGGTAGACATACTTGGTCATGAAACTGAAGAGGCGCTCCTCGGTGGTTGTCACACGGTTGCTGCTCCCCATGGTGAACCCGAGCACGAATGCCTCGTCCTTGATCATCACGCCTCGACCGAGGAGGATGTGAATGTAGTCGTGCGTCTCGAGGTTGGTTGCGCCGTGAAAAATGTCGATGCCCGGCAGGTCGAACTTGGGGTTTTCAACAAGCTGGATAATCAAGGGCACGTCGTCCTGCTCGAGGCCAAATTCGTCCAGTTGCGAGTAGGCTTGCTTGAGGGTCAAATCCGTGGTGGACAGGGGGACAAACCAGTTTTCAACTTTTTCTTCGATCGTCATAAGCCAGTAGTGTGCGGGCACAAAATAGACTTTCGCCGAGATAATGAAAAGAAAATGGCGGCTGGAGCAAAAAAGAGCGAAGCCCCGCCGGACAGCAGGGCTTCGCGAGTTCAGGGGATGGAGGCCAATCGCACCCCGTCACAATCTATAGAACAAACGGACGCCAGAGGCGCACCAAGTGCGGTTTTCGTGAAACAGTACCAACCAAAAACACGATCGCCGCGTTCTGATATAGACTTCCGGTGTCGTAAATCGTTCAAACAAAGTTGGTTAATGATATGAAAAAAAAATTGAGGTCAAGGTGTAAAACTGGTTGACAGGCCCGGATGCCGGGGGCAAACTCGATCCACGTTCAATTAGTTAATAAAAAACTGAAGACAAAAAACCTCCTCCATCGAGCGACCGCGCTTGGGGTTGCCTGCTGTGCGGCCTATAGTTTTCTGGCGGTACCGACTGCCAATGCACAGCCCCGTCCCGGCGGTCTTTTTGCGCCGCCGAATACCGGCGCACCCAAGACCCGCGTGGGCGGAGGTGTTCGCGGTGGCCTGATGTTGCCGAACACCGGGGCCCCGAAAACACGGATCGGAGGCGGGGTTCGCGGTGGGTTGATGCTGCCGAACACAGGCGCTCCCCGGACTCGCGTGGGCGGAGGTGTTCGTGGCGGTGTTATGCTGCCCAGGGTCGGTGCCCCGA
>JAPPPH010000176.1 GCA_028817635.1 Verrucomicrobiales bacterium
GTTTGTCGCCGACGATCGGGTGACCGCGGTGCGCGAGATGGATCCGAATCTGGTGCTTGCGCCCGGATTGAGGCTGAACCCGCAGCAAGCTGAATTTGCCCTCGGCACGCGAAAATCGACTGGCAACGGTGAAGGCGGTTTGAGCCTCCCGGCCATCGGGGCGCACGCAGTCCTTGATTGCCACCGGGCTGGCTTCGTCGGGACCGAGCGGTTCGTCGATGAGCCCGGAGTCTGGCCCAACGTGGCCGTGCACGATCGCATCGTACGACTTTTGCACGGCACCGCTCTCCCAAAGTTTTCGCAACTCCCTCGCTGCCTCGTCGCGCTTGGCCAAAATCACGATGCCGGTGGTCTCGCGGTCGAGCCGGTTGACCATGTGGACGCCCGCCTGGCCAAGGTGCAGACGAACGCGACTGATCAGGCTGCTGTATTCGTCGCCCTTGGTCGGGTGGCAGACGAGGTCGGCCGGCTTATTGACCACGAGCAACTCGTCGTCTTCATGCACGAGGCCAAACAGTTTTTCCGGAGGCCCGCTCATTCCGGGACGGTGGCGGAGCTGTAGTAGATGCGGCATTTTGGCAGCGCCTTTTGCAGGCGGCGCACGCCGTCGATCGTGAGCCTTGTCCGGTAAAGGTAAAGCGACTGCAATTGCTTCAGCCTGGCCAAATGCGGGACGCTGGCATCGGTCAACTTGGTATCGTGCAGCCACAACTTTTGCAGTTGGCCAAGCGCCGCCAATGCGGTCGGACTCTTGTCGGTGATGCCGGTTTCGCCGAGGTGCAGCTCGGTCAAACTCGGCAGCTTGGCCAGGCGCGGGATGCCGCTGTCGGTGATGTTGTTGCCGCGCAAGCCGAGGTACTTGAGCCGCTTCATTTTTTCGACGTGCACCAGCCCGGCATCGGTCACCTTGGTTTTACCGAGCGGCAGATGCTGCAGCGCCTTGAGCTTGGCCAAGTGCGCGAGTCCGTCGTCGCCCACCTGTGTTTGAAACAGGTTCACCCACTCGAGCTTGTCCAAGCGGGTGAGGTGCGCGAGCCCGTTGTCGGTGACCTTGGTTTGCTCCAGCGACAGGTCGGTTAGTTTTGGAAAAGCGGCCACCAGCTTGATCTGGGTATCTGTGATCTTCGACCGGTTGAGATTGATCTCGGTGACCTCCCCGGCGGTGGTGAAGACGCCGGCGCCGAGCTTGCGAAGTTCGTCGGCCTCGTCGGCTGCGACCGACCCGGTGAGGGCGAGGCACAACAGCGCGCTTGGCCAGGCGGGGTTCATGAGGCGATGCCGACCGCGTCGCGGATGTTGGCCAGCCCCTCGTTGGCCAGTCGCTTGGTCAAGCCGTTGAGGATGGCGCGGTTGATCTGTGGCCCCTCGTAAACGAGGCCGGAGTAAATCTGTAGCAGCGATGCGCCGGCGGTGATCTTTTCCCACGCATCCTCAGCGGTGAAAATGCCCCCGACGCCGATGAGTGGCACCGCACCCTTGGTTTGCTGATAAAGATGCCGGATGACCTCGGTACTGCGCTTGGCCAAAGGGCGACCGCTCATGCCGCCGGTCTCAGCGTAGAGGCCGTCTTCCGAGGGGCGGGCGATGGTGGTGTTGGTGGCCACTAACCCGGCGAGGTTGTGTGGCTCGATCAATTCCAGAATCTCATCCAGCGCATCGAAGCCGAGGTCGGGCGCGACTTTGACGAGGATCGGCCGCTGCGCATCGTTGGCCTCCTGCAATGCCGCGAGGATTTCCCCCAGCGCGGCCTTGTCCTGCAACTGCCGGAGGTTGGGCGTGTTGGGCGAGCTGACGTTGACGACGAAAAAGTCGGCGAGCTCCTTGAGCAACCGGAATGAGTACAGGTAATCCTCCGGAGCCTCATCGAGCGGGGTGACTTTCGATTTTCCGAGGTTGATGCCGACCGGATGCGCGGGCCAGCGGTTGTCGTCGCGCCAGTCACGGAGCCGCTTGGCCATGGCATCGGCGCCGGGATTGTTGAAGCCCATGCGGTTGATCAGTGCCTCGTCCTCGATGACGCGGAACATGCGTGGCTTGGGATTACCGGGCTGCTCATGGCGGGTGATGCCGCCGAGTTCGCTGAAACCGAAGCCAAGCGCCTCCCATGCCGGGACTGCTGCGCCGGCCTTATCCATGCCGGCTGCGAGGCCGATGGGGTTGGGAAACGTCAGCCCGAACAGCTCGACCGGCAGGCTTGGCCCGCCGAGAACCGTTCGCGCTAGGCCCAGCGCCCAGTTCCGCCGCGCCGCCCAACTGAGCTGGTTGATAACGAGGTTGTGCGCCTCCTCGGAGTCGCGATCAAAAAAGTTCGGTCGAACGAATGTCTTGTAAAGCCACGACACGGGCCAATCAAAACGGCTGATACTTGGCCGGGAAACGCCGGATCTGCCACGTCTCCTCGTGCGCCTTCCATTCGTCCCACTTCAATTCGCCGAGCAACCGGATCCGTTTTTTCTGCAACTTTCGGTCGTGTGGCGAGCGAGCGATTTTTTCGTTGAGCCGCTTCAACGCGGTGGCAATGTGGCCCTGCCGATTGTCGCGTCGGATGTGCAGCAGCACGAACTTGTCGTCCGTGGTCTCAGCCCATTTTTGCAGTTCGGCGAAGTTGGCCTCGAACTGTTTGTCGATCTCCTCCAATCGCTTTTTGGTTTCGTCGCTATCGTCGTTTTCGCCTTCGCGCAACTGGGTGTCGAGGTAGCCCAGCGCGCGGCCCTTGCGGTAGAGTGCGTCGGTGAGCGTGTTCAACTTTTTGTCGAGCTTGGCGCGTTCGGCCTTGGCCTCCTCATCGTCGGGCTTGAGCTTTACACCGTAGTGCTTGGCCAGAGTCTCGGTGTCGATCTGGGCGATCACCGTGTCAGCCGCGGCGATGACCTTGGCGAGGTGCTTTTTGCGGTTGGCTTCGCCGTCGAGCCGCTTGAGTTGTTGAACCAAAACAGGGAGGTGGTTCGGGTTGGCGTCGAGGATCTCCTTGGCCAAGCGGTCGAAGTCTTCCGCTTTTTTGTCGCTATGCAGCTTGGCCAAGCGCGCGACTTTCAGGTCGCGGATCGCCTCGGCCAATTTTTCCGCCTCGGATTTTTCTTCCTTCTTTTTACTTCCGCCGCTCGCGCTTGGCTTGGCCTTGGCCGGCTTGGCCGGAGGGACGCGCATGGAGAGCGGGAAGCCGCCCGGTTTTTTCCCGGGGCCAAGCAGGTTGCTGTTGCCCTGCCCGTAGCTGATGCTGCCGATCAGCAGGTCGCCGGCCGCCGCCTCGCTTGGCAGAGAGCCGGGCCGTTCGATGTAAATCCGTGTCTGGCTGCCCTTGGCCAGCGTGCCGGATCGGAAGCCGCCGCCGCCGGTCAGGGCGTTGTCCGGGTCGGCCTGAAACTTGAGCGACACCGGCTTGGCCAGCTTGAGGTCAAGGTTGAGCGGCATGTCCTTAAGTTTCTTAAGATCCTTCAGCACATGGTTGCGAACGTGAAACTTCAGCGTGTAGTCGCCCTTGGCCAGGCTGGTGGTGCCGCGGCTGCCGCTCGATCCGGAGGCGACAAAGCGCTTGGCCTTGTCGTAAAGCATCCAGATTAGCGACTCCCACGATTCGTGAAACTGATCCTCCAGCGCGAGCGCCGGCTGCGGGGTGACGGTGGTCTTTTTGCTGAGACTGAACGAGTAGGTCAGCTCAGCCTCGTAGATGGTGCGGTTGCCCGGGAGCGAGTCCCGTGCATCGGTGAGCGGCCGCGTCTTGAAATCCTTCGGCGCGATGGCTTTTCGGACGGTGGTGAAACTGCCGCTTGGTGAGACGGATTCATCGCCAAGCGGGGCGTTGACATCGACCTGCGTAACGAGTTTACCGGCGTCTATGTGCAGTTTGCGGCTGTCTGGGTTGATGCCGTGGAAGGTGACGTCGATCTGGACCTCGGTCTGCCCGAGACTCGACCAGAATTGGGCGATGGCCAGCTCCATCGTGCGGTCGCCGGTGACGGAAAAACTCTGCACCTGCGTGCTTTGACCGCGCACGGTGATGTACTGCCGTGTGCCGCCTTCACTGAACGTCTGCCCTGGAACTTCCTGCACGGTGTGCATCACGATCCGGCGCGTGCCGTCCATCTCGCCGGTGCGAAAAACCACATCAGCCCAAGTCGCGCCGTGCGGCACCTCGAGGAAATTGCGGTCGATGTGGCCGGGAGTCAGCATCAGCTTCTCCGACCAATGCACTGGCTCAGAGGTGTCCACTGCCTCGCCTTTGAGCACGGTGATCGGCACGCGGAAAACCGGGCCGCGCTCGGGATGATCGGCATCGTAGCCGACCACCTCGGTGTAGTGCATACCGGCGGTGAGCGATTGTGGATGGGTCTCGACGCTGAAGCTGCGGCCGCCGTGCATCAGCACGACATGCTTCGGATGATCAACCCACGGATCAGCGCACTCGAGGTTGACGCGCATCTCGAACGCGACCTTCTCGGCGTTGTCAGCCTCCTCGTGAAAGGTCGGCGTGACGCCGATCGTCGAGGCCACGGCACGGTCGGTGTTGTACGCCTCGCGCAGATAAATCCCGCGCCCGCCCTGACTGCGGTTGCTTACCACGAAACGCAGGTCGTGATCCTTTGCGCCCTTGTTTGCCTCGAGGTATTCGAACGCCTTATCGACCTGCAGCACGCCCCGCCCCTGCGCGAATCGCTCGACGTTGGGAATTTGCTTGGCGGTGTTCACGATCGCCCGGCGGATGCGGTGCGGCGTCCATTTTTGGTCCTGCTGTTTCAGCCCGGAGAGCAGCAGCGCGATGCCGCCGCAGGCGCTTGGGGAGGACATCGAGGTGCCGTTCATCATCATGTTGCCCTGCAGCGTCCAGTTGGACACGGGGGCGATCGCGCCGCCCGGTGCGCTGAAGTCCACTCCGAGGTTGCCGTCAAACGTCGGGCCGCGAGACGACCAAGTGTACTGGATGGCCGGCATTGTTTCGCGCAGTGAATACTGTGCCTCCATCATGGTGGGCGAGACGTACGCGCCGATACCAAAAATGGCCGAGGTCGTGCCACCGGGTGAACCGACCGTCGAGAGAGCTGGGCCGCTGTTGCCGGCGCTGGCGACGAAGATGACGCCGTGTTTGTTGACGATCTCCGAGTACAGCCCGGCGAGTCGGCCGTCGTTCGGATCCTGTGTCGGGCCGCCGTAGCTCATGTTGATCAACTGGCATTTGTTCTCCAGCACGGCGATCAGGCCGCGCACTTCGCCGGTGCCCATCGACGAGCTGCCCATGCGGCGGTCACCGATTTTCACCGACACGATTTGGGCGCCGGGGGCGAGGCCGTTGAGTTCCGGTTTATCCGGGTAATTGGCCGCGACGATCCCGGCCACGTGCGTGCCGTGCGCGCCGACATCTGTGACGATCGAGAGGGTGTCGCCGTTGTCGTAGATGTTGAGCGCGAAGTTCATCATCGCCTGTTTGCCAAAGGTCGACCATTGCCGTTCTGCACGGAAATTGGTCATCAGTTTTTCGTCGCCAAAATCGCCGTCCTCGTCGGTGTCCACTGCGGCGCGCCATGCCTTGCCGTCGTTGAAAACGATACAGTCATAAATCGGGCCGGGATCGCTGTAGCTGCCATTGAGCGAGGCGAGCAGGTCGATCTGCGCCTGCAACTCAGCGCGTTCCTTTTTCGTTTCGCCCTTGGGAGAGGGATGTTTTTCGTCGAACTCAGCGAGCTTGGCCTGCAGTGCCGCCGCTCGTTCGCGCTGCTGCTTGTCCCACTCCTTTTTGCGCTCTGATTTGAGCCGGGAAACCAGGTCACCGGGGAAAAGCTCGTAGGCCGCCTTGATACCGAGGCGCCATTTGCCGGAGGGATTTTTCCAGTCGCCACCCGGCTTGAGCGTTCGACCGGTGAGACCGGTCAACGTGCCGTCCTTGGCCTCGTGCACGGCGGAAGTGTCCACGTCGCCGCTACCGGAGCCGTCGACCACATCGACCACCTTGGGCCGGCCGTCGCTCGTCACCTGCAGGCCGGGTGCGCCGGGATCCACGCCGGTGTCGAATATGGCCACGGTGATACCGCGTCCGTCATAGTTCGGGTGTTGCTCAAGAAAACGCAGCGCCCCGGTCTCGGCCTTGGGCAGGATGCCTTGCAGGGGGAACGGCTTGGCAGAAGCGGACGCCGCCTTGGCTGGCGCTTGGCCAAGCGCGATCGCGGCAATTCCGGCAAGCAGATATCGATTCATCATAATGCGCCGAGACCTTGGCCAAGCGCGGCCCGATCGCCAAGGCCAAAACCCGCTTGGCCAAGCGCTGCCGGGTCGATTCGGTTTGTCAGCTTGCACTTGGGAGGGCAGGCTTCCGGGGTTCATGGACAATCCGGAAGTCATCATTGGGCTGTTGATCGGGGCGGCGCTGGGCGGCGTTATCGGCTGGCTGGTGGGCTCACGTAAGGGCGCCCGGGCCGAGGCCGAACGGGAGGCGGCCGAGCGGCGGATCGAGGAGCATCAAAAGGCGTCCGAGGCGCAATTGGCTGCGTTGAAGCAGGCCAACGACGAGGCAATCGCGCAGTTGAAGGAGTCGTTCAAGGCGCTCAGCGCCGATGCCCTCAAGGAGGCTCAACCGGAGTTGGTGCGTCTGGCCGGCGAGACGCTGGGCAAGCTGCACGAGACGGCCAAGGGCGACCTCAACACCAGCAAGGAGGCCGTGGCCAAGCTTGTCGCGCCGCTCAGGGAACAGTTGGACACGTACCAAAAAAGGCTGGCCCAAAACAGCAGCAACCAGACAGAGCAACTTTCAAAAGTCTCCCAGCAGCTCGAGTCGCTTGGCCAGCAAAGCCAGTTGCTCTCGAAGGAGACGGAGCAGTTGCGGCAGATTTTGAACTCGAGTCAGCAGCGCGGGCGTTGGGGGGAGGAAACCCTGCGCCGCGTGGTTGAGGCATCCGGGTTGAGTGCCCACTGCGACTTCACCGAACAGGCACAGGCGGCGGAGGGTCGCCCGGATCTCGTCGTGCATTTGCCCGGTGACCGGCACATCGTGATCGATGCGAAGGTGCCCGACCTTTCGTTTCTCAACGAATTGGAAACGAGTGAGCCGGCCCAGCGCAAGGCGGCGATTGAGCAGCACGCAAAAAAGATGCGCGAAACCGTCAAGGCGCTGGCCGACCGGAATTATCCGCAGCACATCGATGGGGCGCTGGATTGCGTGGTGATGTTCGTGCCGGCTGAGTCGTTGTTCAGCGCGGCGCTCGAGGGCGATCCGGATCTGATCATCTGGGCTGCCGAGCGTCGTATCACGTTGGCCACACCGACTTCGCTAATCGCGCTGTTAAGCTCCGTGAAAGTGAGCTGGCAATATCACACGCAGTCCGAGAACGCCCGGGTCATCGCCGAGGCCGCACAGGCATTGTACAGCCGACTCGGTGTGTTCGTGGGGCACTTTGACAAGATTCGGAAGGGAATTGACGCAGCCGGCAAGGCGTTCAACGCCGCCGTTGGTAGCTACGAGCGATCCATCAAGCCAAGCGGCGAGCGGGTCAACAAGCTGCAAATCGGCGAAACCAGTGGGGAAGAATTGCCCATCGTTGAACCGGTGAAGGAGGTGCTCAGGGACGCCCCGATCGAGCTTCCAGAGAAAACCGGGACGGAATAATTCACTGCGCTTGGCCAAGCGCGGCGCCTACTGCTCACTGCTCACCGCTTCCGGCTCACCATTCTCCGGTACCGGCGGGAGGCCAAGCGCCATGAAAAACGGCACGACAAGAAAACCGGCCCCGACCCAGTAGGGAACCGTGCTGCCGAACTTCCAGTAAAGCACGCCACCGATGATCGGCCCGATAGCGCGGCTCAACGAACCAAGCGAGCGAAACACCCCAAGCGAAAGCCCCTGCCGATCCGCCGGTGTGTAGCGGGATACGAGCGAATTGAGCGACGGCATGGCCATGCCGCTGCCGGCAGCCATCAGGAACAGACCACCGTAAAGGACACCCGTGCTACCGGCGTTGCCGATGATGATGAAGCCGGGCAGTGTAAAAAAAACGCCGGTGAGCGCCGTGCGCCGCTCGCCCATGCGCTTGATGAACTGCCGGGCAACGCCACCTTGAAACAGGATCAGCGTGACGCCGATGAAGACGAACATCCACGCAATGTCGATCGGCACGAAGTCGTGTTTCTCCATCGCATAAAACGTGATGGTGAATTCGACTGAGGAAAACGCCGTCCAGTAGGCGAAGTAAATCAGGTTCGTGCGGGCGACACCGGGCAGGTCGATGCGTTTGAGCTGGGCGAACGGATTGAAGCCGCGCTTGGTCGTGTCCTTGCCCCGTTTTTCCGGCGGAAGACTCTCAGACAGTTTGAACACTACCAGAACCCAGTTCACTGCAGAGATTGCCAGCGCGATCGCAGCCGGGCCGGAGAACGGGTGAAGGTTGAATCCAGCAGCCGCGTTTTCCGGGTCGACCATCTGCCAGCCGTAGGCCAAGCCGCCGATCGCCGGGCCAAGGATGAAGCCGAGGCCAAGTGCGACGCCGATGATGATCATGCCGGAGGCGCGGTTTTTGTCCGAGGTGATGTCGGCAGCCACGGCCGAAGCGGTGGAGATGTTGCCGGCCATGATCCCGGCGAGCATTCGCCCGAAGACGAGCAGCGCAAAACTGCCGGCGAACATCCAGATGAAGTTGGCAAAAACGATCCCGGTCAGGGTGAGGACGAGGGTGGGACGCCGGCCGTGTTTGTCCGAGTAAGCACCCCAGATGGGCGCAAAGACGAACTGCAGGACACCGTAAAGCGAGCCGAGGATGCCACCGAAAAGAGTGGCCACGGCGTTTTTGTCGTTCCCGGCGAATTGCTCCAGCCAGGCGACCAGTGAGCCGATGAGGCTGTCCGCTCCGTCCTTCTCGAGATAGTAATCGAGCATCGCGGGGAAAAGCGGGAAAATAATGGAAAAGCCGACCACGTCGATAAACACGGTCAGGAACACGATAAAGAGAGTCGGCTTCTTCATTCGACAAAAAGAACGACGCTGGAGTTCAGCGCCGCGGGCCGCGCAGTCTAGGGAAGCCTGTTCACAATACAACGACTTTCCACACGAAAAACCCGGACGGATCAGCCTTCGCCAAGCGTGTGGGCGTAGGCGGCCTCGAGCTGCTCAACCGATTTTTCCCAGTTGAGCTTCGAGCGGAACCGCGCCTGGCCAAGCTGGCCCATTTGCTCGCGCCTGGCCGGGTCGTCGAGCAGGTCTGCGATCGCTTGGCCAAGCGCTTGGCTGGTGACCTCGCTGACGTAGTGCGCCGCCTCGCCGGCGGAGTAGCGGCTTTCCTTCAAGTCGTAGGTGACCTGCGGCTTCCCGACTGCCATGTACTCGAGCACCTTGTTCATCGTGCAATGATGGTTGTACGAGTTGACCGGGTCGCCAGACACGCCAAGGTCCATTGTGCTGAGCGAGGAAAACAGGGCGGCGCCCTCGATACGTCCAGGCAGGTCGACGAAGTCGCCCATTCCAAGCTCGTCCCGGAGGCGGACAAGATTGTCGTATTCCGGACCGAATCCCATCAGCAAAAACTGGACGTCCTCCCGGTCGAGTTCGGTCACGATATAATGGGCCGCTTCAATCACGCGATGGATCCCGTCCGCGCTGCCCATCACGCCAACATAACCGACGAGATGAGTTCGGCCTTTTTTCAACTCAGGGTTGGGTTGAATTTTTGCAGTGGGAATCTTCGGGGCCGAGCGGACGATGAACACATCCTCCGTAGCCTGGCCTCCGCGGCCGGTGGCGATGTCGCTCACGGACTGGTTGGTGGCGATCACCGTGTCGGCAAAAAAATGAGTCCACCACTCGGCGACACGCACCGCCCAGTAAAGCAGGCCGCGCTTGCCAAACTTGGCCTCGAACATCTCGGGCGTTGCGTCGTGGACGTCGTAGATCAGCCGTACTCCTGCCAATTTGAATGGTGCCGCCGCCACGAACAGGATGTCCGGCGGATTGCAGAGCTGAATAATGTCGAAGCGATGCCGCCGCCACGCCTTGCAAAGCAGGCGGAACTCTCCCCAAAGCGCCGAGGCGTATTCGCGGAAAAACCCGCCGACCGAGTTGGCCTCCTCGCTGAGCTGGTGCCGGTAGATTTGGATGTCGTCGAGTTTTTCCTCCGGCTGGGTGTAGCCCTGCATTTGTGGGCAGATGACGATGACCTCGTAGCCAGCGTCCCGCAGGGCGCACGATTCCTGCCATACCCGGCGGTCCAGCGGCACCGGCAGGTTCTCAACGACGATGCAGACGCAGGGCTTTTTTTGGCCTGGAGAGTCACCCATTTTTCAGGTGCGGCAGGCTAGGAGTGGCCGGCTGAAAACGCAAGACGGGAGCTTTTGCTGTCGCGCTGCGTGGTCAGCCTTGCCGTGGCCCTGTGCTCTGTGGGACTCTGCGCCAAGCGAAGTTACTCGCAATATGATTACTTTTCTAAAGGGAACACTCACGGACGCGCTACCGACGCAGGCGGTGGTGGAGGTCAATGGCATCGGCTACGAAGTGCTGATCCCGCTGTCCTCGTTCGAAAAACTCCCCGCGCTTGGCCAAGCGGTGACCCTCAAGACGCAATTGGTTGTACGGGAGGATTCGCAGACGCTGTACGGCTTCGCCACGGACGACGAGCGCGACCTGTTTAAGATGATTCAAAACGTCACCGGCATCGGGCCTCGGCTCGCGCTGAATGTCCTCAGCGGAATGGATGTGGCGTCGTTCAAGCTGGCGGTGGGAACCGGCGATGTGAAACGCCTCTCCAGCATCAACGGCATCGGTAAAAAAACCGCCGAGCGTATGGTACTGGAGTTGAAGGACAAGGTGGGCAGCATCGACAGCGACCTGCCGACTGCGCTTGGCCAAGCGCCGGCCGGCTTGGATAAAAATATCGCTGACACCGTGGCCGCGCTTGAGGCGCTTGGATCAAAACCGGCCGAGGCGCAAAAGGCCGCACAGGCCGCACAAGCGATGCTTGGTCCGCAGGCTGCCGTGGAGGAATTGGTCCGCGCGGCGCTCAAGGGAGGGAAGTGATCATACGTTGAGCGATCCGGCCGTCATCCCGAACAAGGCGTCGCTTGGCCAACGGCTGGTGGCGAAGGTGCTGTACATTTTACTGCGACTGATGAGGTTGACGTGGCGTGTCCGTTTTTCCGATCCGCATGGCTCACTGGAGGCGGGTCGCGATAAACCGTTTATCATCTGTGTCTGGCACAACCGCTTGGCCTACGCGATGTACGCGTACCGGGATAGTATCAAACCGGTTAGCGGCCGGCGTCTGGCCGCTATGGTGAGCGCGAGCAAGGACGGGGCATTTCTCGTGGAGATTTTGCGGGCGTTTGACATTGAGCCGGTTCGCGGATCAACCAGTCGTCGGGGGAGACAGGCCTTGCTGGAGTTATCGCGGCAAATGAAATCCGGGCTGCATTTGGCCATCACCCCGGACGGTCCCCGTGGGCCGTGTTACGAGATTCAGGATGGCATCCTGTCGCTTGCGCATGTGACCGGGCTGCCAATCATCCCGCTGGGGTGCGCCTCAAAACGGAAGTTCCGCTTTAAGAGCTGGGACCGGTTTCAATTGCCGTAGCCGTTTACACGTTGCGATGTCTTCTACGGCGAACCGCTGCACATTCCACGCTCGTTAACAGCTGTCGCTCGTA
>JAPPPH010000403.1 GCA_028817635.1 Verrucomicrobiales bacterium
AGATAGTAGAGGATCGCCACAGTGCCCTCCTCCGATTGCGCCACGATGCCCATGAGCAGATAACCGGCGTTGGCTATCCCTGAGTAAGCGAGGAGACGCTTGAGGTTGCGCTGCGGTAGTGCACAGAGGTTGCCATAGAGGATCGTCAGGGCAGAGATGACGAGCAGCACACTCGTCCATTCCGCAGTCACCTCCGGAACCGCGGCAACCAAAAGCCGGATCAACAAAACAAAACCGGCGGCCTTGGAGCCCACCGCGAGGAAAGCCGTGGTCGGCGTCGGGGCACCCTGGTACACATCCGGCGCCCACACCTGAAACGGAAAGGCAGAAATCTTGAACGCCAACCCGGCAAACAGGAATAGCATCCCAAACAGGAACACCTTGCTCTGGATTAACTCCGACTGCTTCGCGTGCAGATCGTCAAACCGCAGGCTGCCCGCCTCACCGAACACCAACGCGATCCCGTAAATCATGAATGCCGACGAGACCGCCCCAAGGATCAGGTATTTGACCCCGGCCTCAAGCGAGTGGAGTCGGTGCCGTTGAAAACTGACGAGGATGTAAAACGTGACGGTGATCAACTCGATCGACACGAACAACATACTGAAGTCATTCGCGGACGCAGCGAACATCATTCCCACTAGGGCGAAGAGGATGAACGAGTAATACTCGGCCATCCCGGAGCGCAATCGCTCGGAAAAATCGACGGCGAAGACCAGCACAAAAATTGCAGCAATCAGAAAGAAGCGTTTAAAAAACAGCGCCATGGCGTCAACCTTGTAGCGTGAGTTGAAAAACGCCTCAGTGCTCTGGCTGACGAGCCCTGTGTAACCATCACGGAAACTGAGTAGCAACACCACAAACAGTCCGGCCGCGGACAGGTAGCCCAACAGACGCCGACGCGACGGCGCCATGGCGAGATCAGCGATCAGCACCAGCAGGCCAAGCGCCACCACCATCATTTCCAGTTGGACAAATTTTAACTGATCACCCATGCCGCTATTTCCTCACCACTTCCATTTTTTCAGGTGCACCGCCACCCGGCTTGGCCAAGCTCACAATATTTTTCACCTCGCCCTCGATGCGCTTGGTCAACAGGTTTGGGGCAAAGCCAAAAACCAGCAACACCGCCAACAGCAAGCCAAGCGCTGTCGCCACCAAAGGACTGGCGTCAGACGCTTTGTCCCAGTCTTCACCCTGTGGCCCGTGCAGGATGCTTCGGATGGCCCGAAGCATGTAGAGGCCGCCAATCACCAGCGCACTCCACGCTGCGATCATGGTGATGGTCTTGAGCCCAGCCGACCAAGCGGCGAAAAAGATGGTGATCTCACCGGCGAAGTTGGCAAAACCGGGGAGGCCGCAACCAGCCATCATTGCCATGAGCAGTGCCGTCCCCACCAGTGGCATTTTGCGGAGCAATCCACCCATGCGGGTCATGTCGAGTGAGCCGTGTTGTTGATAAAGGTGTCCGCTCAGACCAAACGCCACGGCGGCCAGCAACCCGTGGGCGATCATCACCAGCACGGCGCCCGTCAATCCAATGACGTTCAGGCTGGCGATCCCGAGAAAAATGAATCCCATGTGGGCCACACTCGAGTTGCCGATTAACTGATTTAAATCCTTCTGCCGCACAGCGACTAAACCGCAGAACAACAGGTTGGCAAGAGCCAGCCAAGCCAACACCTCAAGCCATGTTTGCGCCCCCGCCGGCGCCATCGGGATCGCCACGCGAATCAACCCGTATAGTCCGAATTTTTTCAACACACCCGCATGTAGCATGGCGGTCGCCGTGGGTGCAGCGCCATAACCCAACGGCGCCCAAGTGTGGAACGGCCAAAGCGAAACCAAAATCCCGAAACCAAACATCATCAGCGGGAATATCCATTGTTGTGCAGATTCCTCAATCGGCTGCCCCTCCTGCACTTTCTTGATCAACTCTGGAATACTGAAAGTCTCAGCACCAGTTTGCACATAAACACCGATCAGGCCAATCAACGCAAGCAACGCACCAAAGCTCAGGTACAGCGTGATTTTGAACGTGGCATAGTTTCGATTCTGCCCCCTGCCCCACACGCCGATCATGATGAATGTCGGCACCAGTGCGAGTTCATGGAAAAAGTAAAAGAAAAACAAATCCATCGAGGCAAACGCACCGAGAACGCCGCAGATCATGAGGTTT
>JAPPPH010000035.1 GCA_028817635.1 Verrucomicrobiales bacterium
ACGCCCTTTAGCCTTTAAAAACCGGACTGAACCGCAGATAGCCAAGTTATTACTTTCTGTCCCTCCGCTCGTGAAAACCACCTCGCTTGGCTTACATTTCCACACCCTTGAAACGCGGTCTCGGCAGTCATCCAAAAAAGAACGAGCCTTGCGGCCAACATGATGAATGCTTGACGGATTACCAAAGAAATCACCCAAAAAAGGAAGCATGGCCTCCCTGACTTGAGCATCAAGCGGGGTGGTGGCGTTGTAATCCAAGTAAACCGTACGCACCCCCGTTCCCTACCTGAAATGGTAAACGATCACAATCGGAATGAATGAGAACAACCATTGAAAAACCAACAAATAAAGTGAGGCTAAAAGGTGAATAAGATTGGGCAAATGCCGAGAGAGGTTTCTTCACAGGATTATTCACAAAGGTGAATAACCGGCCAAGCGCTTGGCCAAGCGGTGAGATGAAAGTTAGGCGGAAACCTTGGACGCCTCAGTATCGCGGGGAACCTCTGCTAGGATTTTCTCCAATACATGGTCAGAGGAAATGCCTTCTGCCTCTGCCTCAAAATTAACGATCAGGCGATGTCGCAAAGCCGGGATAGCAACAGCGGCAATGTCGTCAAAGCTGACATTGAAACGGCCCTCCTTCAGGGCGCGAACCTTAGCTCCTAGCAAAAGGGTCTGGGCACCGCGGGGACTGCTGCCAAATCTTAAAAATTGGTTGGTTATGTCGAGAGCTGTCTCAGTCTGTGGATGCGTGGCAAGAACCAAGCGCACGGCGTAATCCTTTACATGTGAAGCCACCGGCACTTGCTGTACCAATTGCTGTAAATCGATGAGCGTGCTTCCATCCACAACCTTGTTGATCTCGACTGAATTGCCTTCTGTCGTGCGGGTGACCACCTCGGATAACTCTTCAGCCGTGGGATAGCCCACAACCAACTTGTAAAAAAACCGGTCTAGCTGGGCCTCCGGCAGCGGGTAGGTGCCTTCCTGATCGATGGGGTTTTGTGTGGCGAGGACAAAAAACGGGGTGTCGAGTTTTCTAATCTCACCGCCCGCCGTCACGCTGCGTTCCTGCATGGCTTCGAGCATCGCAGACTGGGTCTTCGGGGTGGCGCGATTGATCTCATCCGCCAAAACCAAGTGAGCGAAAATGGGGCCGCGTAGAAACTCGAATACACGTTTTCCATCGTCGGTCTCGTGAACCATGTTGGTTCCCAACACATCTGCCGGCATGAGGTCAGGAGTGAATTGAACCCGGCTAAACGAAAGATCAAGCACCTGACTCAGGGTCCGCACCAGAAGTGTTTTTCCAAGCCCGGGAACGCCTTCGAGCAGCACATGTCCATTGGCGAAAAGGGCGTTCAATGTCCCTTCCACGATGGGTTCTTGTCCGACGATTACTTTTCCGATCTCGGACCGGAGCGAGTCGTACACATCCCGAAAACGGGCGATATTTTCCTCGGGGTTCATGAAAATCTCCTTGGGGTAAAAGCCGCCGACCCGGCGTTATTCCTTCAGGTCGTCAAAATAGTCCCGCACGGAGTCCCGATAGGCGCGCGGTACCTTGTCCTGATTGAGCGCGTTGCGAGCCTCTGATTGAGCGGCTGAGGCGGCTTCCTGAAATTGCACTTTGCTGCTGCCAGTGATGCTCACACCTCGTAACGTGATGCTGGGCATTTGGCCCTTGGGATCAATTTGGCCCTTGATTCGCGAGGCGACCATGTTGTCGGGAACCTTGTTACCACGTTCGGTGATTCCACGAGGGTCCACGTCCGGGCGATTGAAGCCGGAGTTGTCCCAGCGTTGGGCCATCTGATCAGGCGAGAGTTGGTAACTGTCATTGCCCCACATGCCAACACCGGCTCCGGGTTTGTCGCTTGGCCCGACACTTGGGCTTTGACAGACACCGAACGACTGGCAGTTGCCAACTGCCATCTGGGCACGCTCAAGATTCTTAAGCGCCTGCATCAGGTTTTGGGCATCCGCCATCTCCTTCAGCTTTTTCTTGAGTTCATCTTTAGCCTTGGTCAGAGACTGGGATGCACCGGATTTGTTGCCCGCCTTGGCTTGGTCTTTCGCATCCGAGAGGCACTGCGAGCACTCTCCATAATTCTCTGCCGGATCCAGTGCTTCCTGCAATTCCTCGATCATTTTTTCCATCTCCTGATGGGTCAATTGGGATGAATCAAGTTGGCTCATCATTTTCTCCAATGTGTTCAACGCAGCGGGTACCTGGCCTTTTTCCAATTGCTCGGCGAGGTCTTTTCCGACTTCTGCCATCTGCATCTCGAGATTTTGCAGTGCCTTGCTTAGTTCTGCCATTTTCTCAAGTTCCTGAGCAGAAAACTCCATATCCTTAAGAAATTGGTCTATATCGCTGGATTGTAACGACTCGATTGCCTGATCGAGATCAGGCATCTCAAGCCCCATTTTCTGGGCCATGTTGGATAGGTCGGCCAGCGATTGGGCCAACTCTTGTTGAGCCTGTTTGCCTTCAGGAGTGTTGGCATCCGGCAACCCGGCGGCGGCTTCCTTGATGGCGACCAGCTTGGATTTCAAATCGTCGAACTGCTCCGGTTTGGCATCCTTCGCATCGCCCAAGCTCTCTTCCAATTCGGCCATCTGCTTTTGCATTTCCGCCGGGGAGGGAGCGGTGGCACCCGCAGGAGTACGGGCGGCCTGTTGCAGTTTGTTGATCATCTGCGCTTGGTCCAGTTTCTTGGCCTCATTACGCAGTTGTTCAGCAAGACTAGTGAGCTTGGCCAAGGCCTCGTCGCGAAGCAGTTCACCTTTTTGAAATTCACGACCTAAGTCCTGAACCTCCTCCAGCACCTCCTCGGTAGGATCAAATTGAGGCGGGTTTTCCTTCACCTGCCACTGGGTAAGATTTTCGAGGTTCATCCCAACATCCTCAATCACGTCAGTGTCACGTTGCTGATCCAAATAAGCCTTGCTGCGATGTTCCGGCACAAAGCCAAGCGCAAAACAGGCGATGAGCACCAACAGGGTCCAGTTGCAGATTGCAGGTAGTCGAAGTGGGAGAAGTTTCTTGGGCTCGATCTCATCAGCCGCCCGGGCGGCATCCCGGATGACCAAGGCAGACCAGGCCGAGTCTCTGGCCTCCGTTTCGGTTAATTCGACCGCTGTACTTAACCTCTCCTTGAGACCTGTTTCCTGGTCCAGCCAACGAGCCGTGTCCCCCGCAGCGAAGCGCTTGGCCAAGCCGAGAATCAGGCCAACCACGGGAAACATCAGGCCAACCGCTACAGCCCAGAAAACGGATGCCGTTGAAATGGGTGCCAGTTTGTAAACCACGAGAGTCACCAGCCATAGGCACACACCGAACCAGAGGCCAAGCCACATGCTTCGCCATCCCGCTTGCACCTTTCGGCGACCGGAAGCAGCCTCGATTTTTGCGTCAATGACTTGTTTCTCACTCATGCAAAGGCTCAATGCTGCGCCCCCACCTCCATTTTTGCGAGAGAAAAATACAGTTCAATTAATAAAAAATGGCTGCCAAAAGGCAGCCATTCATAATTGATTAAGAAATTAAATTAGCTCGCCGGCAATTCCAACTTCCGCTTGGCCAAGACCTTCTTCGTCTGGTCCTTGCGGAAGTTGTCGTAAATCTTCCGGTACTTTGCGGACTTCACGCCGAGGATGGCGACAGCCAACAGTGCGGCGTTGATAGCGCCCGGTTTGCCAATCGCGAGAGTGCCCACCGGGACGCCGGCTGGCATTTGCACGATCGAAAGCAGCGAATCCATGCCTTTAAGCGAGGCGGACTCCATCGGAACACCGAGCACCGGCAGAGTGACCTTTGCGGCGACCACGCCAGGAAGGTGGGCGGCACCGCCGGCGGCGGCGATGATGACTTCCACGCCGCGTTGCTCTGCGGTGGAGAGGTACTTGATCAGCGCATCGGTGGCACGGTGCGCGGAGATGGCTTGAGCTTCCCACGGAATGCCGAGGTCTTCGAGTTTCTGGGCGCAATTGGACATGACGCCCCAGTCGGACTGGCTTCCCATGAGGATGCTCACCAATGGTTTTTTAGCTTTAGCTGCCATTTCTTGAAGAGCTGTAGTTTCAGCGTGGGCCGAGTAAACTTGGCCAAGCGCAAAAAATCAAACCTGTTTCATGGCTACACCATGTCCGCTTGGCCAAGCTCAGTGGTCGCGCTTCAACAGGTAGTCCGCAAGTGCTTCCAGCGCAACGGCCCTGCCGCGGAATGGCTTCAGCGCCTGATAGGCCTTGGTCGTCAATTCAGCGGCAATTTTGCGGGATTTTTCCAGGCCAACTATGGAGGGGTAGGTGGCCTTTTGTACCGCCTCATCCTTGCCGGCAGTCTTACCAAGCTGTTCAGATGATTGGGTGACGTCGAGGATGTCGTCGATCACCTGAAACGCCAGCCCGACGTGGTAGCCAAAATCGGTCAGCGCCTCGAGTTGGCGGGGTGTGCAGTTGGCGGACATGCCGCCTAGTTTCACGGAGCAGGTCAGGAGCGCGGAGGTTTTGCGCTCGTGAATATAGCGAAGCTGGGCTCGTGACACCGGCTTCCCCTCACCCTCGAGGTCAGCCACCTGTCCGGCGATCAACTGAGCGTGACCGGCCGTCTTGGCCAATTCACCCACGAAATCGTTTTGCTTGTAGCGCTTGGTTGGCTTGGCCTCGTTGGCCAACTCGAATGCCAGCGTGAGCAGGGCATCCCCGGCCAGCACCGCGATGCCCTCCCCGTAAACAATGTGATTGGTTTTGTTTCCGCGCCGGTAATCGTCGTTGTCCAAGGCCGGAAGGTCGTCATGAATCAATGAGTAGGTGTGGATGCACTCTACCGCCGAGCCAAGGATGAGCGAGTTCTTTGGATTACCCCCGCAGGCCTCGGCAGCGGCCTTGCAAAGAATCGGCCGCAACCGTTTTCCGCCGGCGAACACCGAGTAACGCATCGACTCGTGCAGCGTTTTAGGTTTTGCGGACGCCTTCGGCAGATGCCGGTTCAACGCTGCATCGACCTGTCTCATGCTCTGGTCGATGTAACGCTTGAGCGAGAATGTATTTTGATTGGCGCGTTTATGGGAGGAATCCGGCACGGGGACGTTTTAATCACCGTCGTCTTCCCTCACAAGACAGAACCAGCAGCTTGTCGATTGGCTGATTGGCTGATAAGCAATGCCGCAGTAAGTAATGAAACCACAAATCATCTTTTCAATCTTGGCTGTTTTAATGACCGGCTGCGGCAAACCGACGCCTCCTGATATCTCTATCCATGAAGCAGCAATGGAGGGCGACATGGAAGCCCTCAAGCAGCACTTGGCGGCAGGAACAGATCCGAACTCAGCTAATCGTGGTGAGCGAAATTTAGAGTATTCCATTAAGCCTCCACTGCATTACTCGAAAAACAAGCAGGTAGCCGAGTTGTTGATTGCCGGAGGCGCAGACGTGGATTTTAAGGATCAAACCGGCGCGGCCATTTTACACTACTGGGCCTTCTTCTCATATGGAGAAACCGAGTTAATTGAGTTGCTCATTGCAAACGGAGCCAATGTGAATATCAAGGATTCACTCGGCAATACTCCGTTGGATAAAGCGATAGAAGGAAGTACCAGCTGGCACAAAGCCGCCAGAGAAGAAAGGGTTAAAATAGCTGCAATACTGCGAAAGCACGGTGGGGTAAGCGGGGCAATGGACTCCATCGTAGCAGCAGTGAACTCTGGAGATGTTGAGGCCGTAAAAAAACACATATCCAACGGGGGAGAAGAATCGGAAAAAATCAAAGATGTATTTAGCCGGGCAGTGCAGTTGGATCACGCGGAGATCGTGGACCTGCTCCTGGCCAGCGGGACAGATTTGAAAGCCAAGCTGGATGGATTATTACATCAGGTGAAGTCAGTTGAAGTTGCGAATTTATTGATTAAGTACGGAGCAAACGTGAACGCGAACTCTCAATTTGGTGGCACGCCATTGCACTCAATCATCAGCCGTAGGTATCTCGATATGAATCAAAACAACACCGTTCAACTGGTGGAATTATTAATTACAAAAGGAGCAAATGTAAACGCTGTGAACGATCAAGGGAGAACCCCTCTTGATTTGCTTCATAGCTCCGGTATGCTAGGCAATCCTGCAGCGGAAGCCGTCGCCCCAAGCGGGCCGTTAGCCGAGCTTCTCCGCAAACATGGAGGCAAGACAGGGATGGAGATTGGGAGTGAATAATCTGAAATAAGGAGAAATGAGTTCAATTGATCGAAAAAACGTGGTGCTGCTTGGCCTGGGACGGGCGGGGAAGTTTCACATCCAGAGCATACAGGCGATACCCGGCCTGCGGCTGAAGTGCGTGGTGGATGTTGATGAAGCCAGGGCCAAGCGCTTGGCCGCCGAACTGGAGTGCGACTACGCAACGGACGCTGACGGGCCGCTTGGCCAAGCGGACGTCGATGCCGTGATCGTTGCCTCGCCGACGCATGAGCATTTCGGGCAGATCCAAAACGCGCTCAAGGCCGGCAAACCGGTTTTCACGGAAAAACCGCTGGGCAGTGATCTCAACGAGATTGATACCTGCTTCGACTTGGCCAAGCGCGCCGACCTGTCGCTGTTCGTTGGATTCAATCGTCGTTTCGATCCGTCTTTTTCCAGTCTCGCCGCCGGGGTGCAGGCCGGGCAGGTAGGGGTGCTCCAGATGTTGCGCGTCACCTCCCGAGACTCGCCCCTCCCGACGATGGAATACATCAGCACATCGCACGGAATTTTTCATGACTGCATCGTGCATGATTTCGACATGATGCGCTTTATCACCGGCCGTAATCCTGTCGAGATTTTCGCTGTCGGCAACAGCTTCGTCGAAGGCATCGGAAAACTAAACGACCTGGACAACGTTCTCGTCACTCTCAAGTACGATGACGGCATGATCGCCAGCATCGATGTGAACCGGTTTGCGGCATACGGGTACGATCAACGAATCGAAGTGTTCGGCAGCGAGGGGATGTTGCAGGCAGAAAACCGGGCGCCGGTTTCCACCGTGTTGTCGAACAAGGACGGGTTGCACCGGCCTACGATTGAGCACTCATTCCCCAGTCGCTACAAAGAGGCGTACCGGCGCGAGCTGGTTGAATTCCTCGAATGCATAAAAGAAGGCAAGCCGGCCCCGGTCACTCATGAAGAAGTTCGCATGAGTTTCATCCTCTCAGAGTTGGGTGAGCAGTCCCACCGCGAAAACAAACCACTCAGAGTGGGCGACCATCCCGGCCTTGCCGGGTTTGGCTCTGTTTGATACGGAAGCGCGAGATGATGATCTCTTTTAAAGTACACATGCTGTCGGCATTGGCGTTGGGCTTTTTTTTGTCGGCATCGCTTGGTCAAGCGGAGACGGCGAAGCAGCCGAACATATTGATCGTAATCGCAGATGACTTGAACAAGGATAGCGTTGGAGTCTACGGCAATAAGGATGTGAAGACGCCAAACATTGACCGGCTGGCTAGCCAAGGGATGCGATTTAACTTGACGTACACATCTACGGCAATGTGTGCCCCGACACGGCAGCAGATGTACACCGGCCTGTACCCGGTACGGAGCGGGGCGTATCCAAATCATTCCAAGGTCAAGCCGGGCACGAAGAGCCTCGTGCATTACCTCAAGGCACTGGGGTATCGCGTTGGGCTGAGCGGAAAGCGGCACTTTGGCCCGCCGGCTTCTTTTCCGTTTGAGCAGATTTCAAACAAGGTCAATCCCGAGGCCATTCGTGAATTCATTGCCCGAGACAAGGCCCAACCGTTTTGTCTGCTAGTGACGTCGAACAGTCCGCATGTGCCGTGGTCCGCAGGCGATGCATCACAGTACGACCCGGCCAAGCTGACCATCCCGCCCTACTGGGTCGACTCGCCGGAGATGCGCGAATCGTTGACCCGTTATTACGCCGAGATCACTGACCTCGACCGGGAGGTGGGTGAGTGCTTGAAAATACTCCACGAAACAAAACAGGAGGAAAACACTGCGATGATTTTCACCACCGAACAGGGCGCGCAGTATCCCGGCTGCAAATGGACCTGTTACGAGAACGGACTCAATGTTGGTTTTATCGTCCGGTGGCCCGGCCAAGTGAAACCCGGCAGCGTAAGCGATGCCATGATCCATTACGTCGACGTTGCTCCCACGTTGGTGGAGATGGCCGGAGGGCAGGCGGTCAAGGGTCTGGATGGCCGGAGTTTTCTCGGCGTGTTGCAGGGCAAAACCAAGCGGCACAACTCGGTAACCTACGGGGTACACACGCAAATGAATGCCATCGGCTCGCCGCCAACCGGGTACGCGGTACGCTCCATCCGTGCCGGCAAATGGAAGTACATCATGAACCTGAACCACACAGTGATGTTCAACAACGCACTCACGAAAAACGACAAGGAAAACTACTGGGCTTCGTGGGTTCGCGCCGCCAAGACGGATCCCAAGGCAGCCCGGCTTGTGGAACGATATTTGAACCGTCCCGCAGAGGAACTGTACGACCTGAGCAAGGACCCGCACGAGTTGAACAATCTCGCTGGACGGGAAAAACAGGCCAAAGTGAAGGCACGACTCAAACACCAACTGCAGGATTGGATGGCCGGTCAGGGTGACCTTGGCCAAGCGACTGAAATGGCGGCCAAGCGGAACAGGAGACAATGAAACTCATCCCAACCATTCTGCTCGCATCGATCGTTTTAACAACGGCTGCGGAGCCAAAGGTCACGCTCATCGATGGTAGCTGGAATCCCGGTGAAGGCGGGCCGGTGACCACCCGACCAAACCCGTTACATCGGCCATTCGGTGTCGATTTCGATTCAAAGGGCCGCATGTGGATCGTCGAACTTGAGGGGGGAAGAGTGCATCGCTTGGCCAACGGCGTTCGCTCCCATGTGAGTGGGGACGGCAGCAAAAGTTACAAGGGCGATGGCGGGCCGCTTGGCCAAGCGACGTTCAATGGCATGCACAATGTGGCGGTTGGCCCGGATGATTCCGTGTACATTTCCGATAGCTGGAATCACTGCATCAGAAAGATAGATCGCGATGGACAAATCACCACCATCGCCGGAACCGGCAAGCCGGGATTTAGCGGAGACGGCGGGCAAGCAGCCATGGCGCAGTTCAATTATATCATGTGCATCACATTGACTCCCAAGGGTGACAAGCTGCACATCGCCGACCTGAAAAACAGGCGAATTCGAGAGTTGGATCTCAAGACCGGCATCGTCAAGACCATCGCCGGGAACGGAAAACGAGGCATCCCGAAAGACGGCACCAAGGCCACCGAGGCACCGCTGGTCGACCCGCGAGCTGTGTGTGCCGACACTGCTGGAAATGTTTATGTGCTCGAACGCGGGGGAAACGCACTAAGAGTTGTTCGAAAGGACGGAAGAATTTACACCGTCGCTGGCAATGGAGAGAAGGGAAGAGCAGATGGAATTGGCATCGAAGCCCGGTTCCACGGCCCAAAACATATTTGCGCCGACCCGGACGGAAATATCTACGTGGCGGATGATGTGAACCACTTGATCCGCAAGTTTGACCCCAAAACCGGGGCCGTCACAACTGTGCTTGGACGCGGGAAAATCAAGCTCAAGCAGCCGCACGGAGTGACGTGGGAGAAGGGCAAACTTTACGTGGTCGACTCCAGTAACAACCGCATATTGAGGGTTGAGTAGCGGCTATTTTTCGCTGCGATCACGCGGGATGACTTTCGCATTACGGGCCCATGTTTCCCATCGGTCAGCCATGACCTTGACGCGTTCCGGATGAGTGGTGGCAAGGTTGTGCGCCTCGGCACGGTCGTTTGCGAGGTTGTACAATTCCCAGTCCTTGTCGCCTTCCGTGACAAGTTTCCAGTCGCCGATGCGAATGGCCTTGTTACGTTCATGCTCCCAGTAAAGCGGGCGGTTTCCGAGCGACTCGTTGGCAAAAGCCGGGAGGAGACTTACGCCTTGCATGGGGGGAATCTTGTTTCCGTGAAAACGCTTGGGATAGGCCGCCCCGGTCGCCGCAACCGTTGTCGCCATTAGGTCCGGGAGAAAGGCAGGTTGCCACCGAAACTCGCCCTTGGCAGCAATGCCGTCCGGCCAATGCACAATCAACGGAGTGGCCATGCCGCCCTCGTGCACATTATGTTTGTACCGGCGGAACGGTGTGTTGGAGGCGTTGGCCCAGGCGCGTCCGTAAGAGAGCATGTAGCCCCGATCGCTCTCGAGATCCTCCTTCGCACCGCCGCCCAGTTCGCCGCCCTCGGCGCAACCACCGTTGTCGCTCAGGAAAAAAATGATCGTGTTGTCGAAGCGGTCCATCTTTTTGAGTGAAGTGATCAATCGGCCAATGTTTTGATCCACTGAATCGATTTGTGCAGCATAGATTGCCATCCGCAAATCCAGCTCCACTTTTTTCTCATCCGAAAGATCATCCCAAGCCCGGGCGTCTCGCGGTGCTTTTCCCCATTCCTTTTTGATCAGCCCCATGTCGAGCATGCGTTTGTAACGGTCGCGACTCACTTTGTCCCAGCCGCCGTCCATGTAACGGCCTCGATATTTGTCGATGTCTCGCTTTCGGGCGTGCAACGGCCAGTGCGGAGCGGTGTAGGCGAGGTAGAGGAAAAAAGGACGATCGTCACGATCGTTGGCTTCCTCAACAAACTGGATGGCGTAGTCGGTGAAAGCGTCCGTGGTATAGTAATCTCCCTCCGGCTTGACCGGCTCATTGCCAAGCGTCAGCCCACGCCGCCCCTCCGGCCGGAAGAAGTTCGACGCCCCGGCAATGATTCCGTAGTAGCGGTCGAACCCGCGCTGCAGCGGCCATTTGTGTTTGCCATGATAGCCAACGTGCCACTTGCCGGACATCAGCGTGTGGTAGCCCCTTGGTTTGAGAACCTCCGCGATTGTGACGCATTTGCGGTTGAGAAAACCACGAAAGCCCGGGACACCGCGGTCGTGCGACTTGGGCTTGGCCGGTGTGTTGGTCATGTGCCCAATCCCAGCCTGATGCGGATGCAGCCCGGTCAACAGCGACGCCCGCGTAGGGCAGCAGCGGCCGGAGTTGTAAAACTGGGTGAACCGGAGGCCGTTGGCGGCGAGCTTGTCGAGGTTTGGTGTTTTGATTTCCCCACCGTAGCAGCCGATATCTGAGTAACCCATGTCGTCCACCATGATGATGACAATGTTGGGAGATGCCTGCTTGGCCAAGGGCTTGGCCAAGCAGGGGATAAGCAACAGAAACGTCGCGAAGAAAATCTTATGAGCCGAGAACATGAGAAGCGAAGGGGTAGCAAAAGCCAAGCGCTTGGCCAAGCCCGGCCAAAAGAAAACAGCCCCCGATAAACAGGGGCTGGTGAAAAACGGTTGTAGTGCAGGGTTATTCGTTGGCCTTGCCAGGGCTTGGCTTGCCGGCTGCCGGCTCACCTTTGCCGTCCGGCAGACGACGAAGCGCCTGATCGGTTTCGAGCTTGGCGAACTTGACCTCGTCGAGAATTAGGTTGCCGGAGGCATCGCTGTCGATGAGCTGAATCGTCTCGCCTGACTTGTCCAACTTGAAGTTGGCATGAAGGC
>JAPPPH010000379.1 GCA_028817635.1 Verrucomicrobiales bacterium
ACTCTGGAGCGGTCACCAACTCTCGAACCACATGCTGGACATTGTCCCCAACGATCCCTTCCGCGGCACTGAAATATCCAATCCCCATCCGGATAATCCACCGCTCCACATCGCTCAGGTCGTTCCCTCGCCATTGCTCAATGTCCTTGGCCATGGTGATATCTTCCGGCTCCCAGTGGTTGGCCTTCATGGCACGGTAGATGTCGTACGCCCACTGGTATTTGAGAGGCAAAAGATTGAAGGTCATCGTTTGGCGGCCGTTGATAATGCGCTTGGCAGCATAAGCCGCCTCCGCCTTGGCCTGATCCAACACAAACTCCTTGTTGCCTATCTGAAAGTTCTTTTCCATTTCCGCCTACTTACCGCTTCAAAGTCCTCTATTTTTTCGCCTTTTGGCTCCTCGGAAGACAAATATCCTCCCAAAAGCGGTGCTTTGTGAATAAATCACCAAAAACACTACATTTTGTGGCTGATCCAAAAAGGGACACAATTTGTAGCAGTTTACGGGTTCTGCCGTCAAAGAATTTTTAGCGCTTGGCCGACTTTTTTCACGCCTTTATTGTTGATGTGTTGCGCACACCCTATTCACCCCCTTATTCGGCCCTTTTTCCCACGCTTGGCTTGCCTGAGACGAATCTTCAAACCAAGCTCTTCAGCCCCTAACAATGAGCAATATAAGCACAGATCGCTTGGCCAAGCGGGAAATCCTCGAGAATAAAGGCCAAACTCGCCGCCGGTTTCTGGCCTCTACGACTGCTGGCGTCGCCATGGTTGCCGCGTCATCCCGCGCCTTGGCCAAGCGTGGATTTAAACTGAACTACATTCTCTCCTCCTCCATGTACGGCACACTGCCGCTGGGTGAAATTTTGCCTGAGGTGAAAAAAACTGGAGCAACCTCCATCGATATTTGGCCACGGGCCCATGGCAATCAGCGGGAGCAAATGGAAAAAATGGGGCACGAAGCTTTTGCGGCGCTTTTAAAAAAACACGATGTCAGACTGGGTTGCATCACCCGTTATGATCTGGGCCCATTTAGGTTGCAGGATGAAATGAAGGTCTGCGCCAAGCTGGGCGGAGATTTACTGATCTGCGGAGGGAGCGGCCCAAAGGGTTTGTCGGGCGGCGAGTTGAAAAAAGCGGTGAAGTCTTTCGCGGAAAAGATGAAGCCACACGCCGAAGCCGCTGAAGCCGCCGGGGTCAAAATCGGGATTGAGAACCACAGTAGCAATCTCATCAACACTCCGGACTCACTCAAATGGCTACTCGAGTTTTCTCCATCAAAAAATATTGGAATTGCCATGGCCCCTTATCACTTGGAAACGCTTGGCCAAGAGGCCGGCGACTTGGCCAAGCTCGTCGGTCAACTGGGAGAACGACTGTTCATGTTTTACGCCTGGCAGCATGGCATGGGCTGCATGGAAAAACTCCCGAAGGAACAGGAACTCCTCCAGATGCCCGGACGCGGCAAGTTGGATTTCGGCCCAATCCTCCAATCACTCAAAGCCATCAACTACTCCGGCTACACAGCCATCTTCATGCACCCGGTTCCCCGTGGCATTCCCATCCTCCCTACACCCACGAAGACAACGGAAGAAATCAACAAAGCCCGATCCTACTTGGAAAATCGTCTTACAAAGAGTTAACTCGTTTGCAGCCATGAGCGATACCAAACAAAAGGTTTTGATTATTTTCGGGGATGCTGCGGAGACGGTGGACACGATGTATCCGTATTTCCGCCTAATCGAGGGCGGTTACGAACCGGTACTGGCTGCGCCTGAAAAACGCGAGTACCAGATGGTTATGCATCAGGTGAAGCCGGGCTGGACCATTACCCGCGAATGGGAAGGCTACACGATGCCAGCCGCGATCGCATTTAAGGACATCAAACCGGAGGAGTATCTTGGGATTTTTTACAGCGGCGGCCGCGCCCCAGAATACATTCGCGAGGACGAGGATCTTTTGCGAATCACAAAATATTTCTTCGAGAAAAACGCCCCTATCGCCAGTGTTTGTCACGGAGTTGAGATTCCTGCACGGGCGGATTGTGTACGTGGCCGACGGATGGCGACAGTGCCCAAGGCCAAGTTTGACCTTGAGATTTGTGGCGGCACATTCGTGGATGAACCGTGCGTGATCGACGGCAACCTGATCAGCGGCCGAACGTTCTGGGATCACGGCCACTACATGGGCGAGTGGATGAAACTCCTCGACGAAGCCCGCGATGCACTCGGCAACTAGCCGACCGGTGGCGGAAGCTTCTGCCCCGGTCTGATGTCCACGTAATTTGCGGTGGCATCACCGGCCTCCCCTCTCACCAGATAAACCGGAACCCAATGTTCGTCGGTGTTGACGCGCACCGTCTTAGCATTGGCGTAGCGCATCGTGTATGCCGCTCGGCGACGACCACTTGTGTTCGGGTCGCTGCCGTGAAGCACAAACGAGTCGTGCACGGACAAACTACCGGCAGCCATTTCCAGACACACGGCCGCCTTCTCCATCGACGGTGTCACTTCGACTGTGAGTCCAAGCAAGTCATCCGCGCCGGTGCTGATTTTATCCAACTCCGGATACCCATCATGCGTACAGGGGATCACCTGCATGCAGCCGTTGGCCTGATCGGTGTCGTCGATCGCCAACCAAACCGTCGTCACGTCCGTACCCTGCACACTGTGCCAGTAGGTGTTGTCCTGATGCCAGGCCACCGGCAGTCCGTCCCCTGCCCGTTTCACGATCAAGTGTGACATGATAAGGATTAAATCCGGCCCAAGCACCTGTTCCACGGCGTCCAGCACACGAGGGTTTCGGCACAACTCCAGCCAAAACGAATGCTTCGGATGCGGTTCAGTCAGGTACTCCGGCCGGGCGTCGACCTCCTTGTTTTCGCCGTCCTTGTACACGACCTGCCGCTTGGGCATTGAGGCGATTAAACGATCCAGTTCGCCACGGGTGACTTCGATTTCATTTGTTGAAAGGACGTTGTGAAATAAACAAAAGCCCTCTGCCTGATAGCGGCTTGGTTCGGTGTTTGGCGTGACTTTCACGGGCGAATGTTACGAAACCTCCTGCGCTTGGCCAAGCGCTTGGCTTGAAAAAACGGATGACATCCGGGCACTGCCTCCCGTACCTTCGCCCCCCTTTATGAGCGATACCGAACCAGCTCCACTCCACCTTGCCATGTGGTGTGGACCTCGAAACATCTCTACCGCTTTAATGCGGGCATGGGAAAACAGACCCGACACCTTCGTGGTCGATGAACCGCTTTACGCGCACTATTTGCGTGAAACCAAGCTGCCCCACGCCATGGCCGACGAGATCATCGAACACTACGAGGACGATTGGGAGAAAGTGGTCGCTTGGCTGACCGGCCCCATCCCCGGCGACAATACGATTTTTTACCAGAAACACATGTGCCACCACATGTTGCCAAACATCCAGCTCGACTGGCTTGGCCAAGTGACAAACTGTTTTCTTATCCGTGAACCCCGCGAAATGCTGACGTCGTTGATGAAGAAACTCCCGAACCCCACGCTGACTGACACCGCGCTACCCCAGCAACTTCGCCTGTTTAACCACGTCTGTGATCGTACCAGAGAGACACCTCCGGTCATCGATTCAACCGAGGTGCTCCGTGATCCACAAGGCATGTTGAATGCGCTCTGCAAACGGCTTGGAATCGAGTTCACTGAAGCGATGTTGGAGTGGCCTCCGGGCATACGCGAATCGGACGGCATCTGGGCCAAGCACTGGTATCCCGAGGTGGAAACCACCACCGGCTGGCGACCATTCAAACCAAAGGAAGTTCCGGTGCCGGACGAACTCGCTGGTGTCCTCGAAGAGTGCAACGAAATTTACCAACAACTATACCCTCACCGCATCACTGCCTAGCCCAAGACCATGCTCCAAAAATTCAACGAGAAAAACCGCGATCTACTGATCAACATCAACGGCAAGCTACTGCACCGAGATGAGGCTGGCATCAGTCCGTTTGACTCCGCCGTGCAGGGTGGCGATGGCGTCTGGGAGGGGTTGCGTGTTTACGATGGAAAAATCTTTCGACTCAACGCGCATCTGGATCGGCTTCGAAGCTCTGCCCTCGCGTTGGCCTTTGCCGAAATCCCTTCGCACGAGACAATAACTAATGAGATTAAGCGCACACTCGAGGCCAAAGGGATGCGAAACAATGCGCAAATTCGACTCACGCTCACACGCGGCGTCAAGTTGACCTCCGGGATGGATCCGCGTCTGAACACCGCCGGCCCGACCCTCATCGTCCTCGCCGAGCACAAGGAACCGGTCTACGACAAAACCGGCCTTCGCCTGATCACCTCCAGCGTGCGCCGCCCATCGCCCGATGTCTTGGATCCGAAAATTCACCACTGCAACCTGATCCAATCGATCCTCGCCAAAATCGAGGCCACCCATGCGGGAGCCGACGACGCGCTCATGTTGGATCAACGCGGGTTCGTGGCTGAGACCAACGCCACACACCTGTTCATCGTCGAGGGCGACTCTGTGGTTACCAGCCGACTTGTCGCCTGCCCGGAAGGCATTACTCGCGATGTCGTGCTGAATCTCTGCCGCCAAAACGACGTTCCCCACGAGGTTCGCGACTACTCACTGACGGAAGTATACCGGGCCGACGAAATGTTTTGCACCGGCACGATGGGCGAACTCGCCCCCGTCACGCAGGTCGATGGCCGCACGATCGGCAACGGCGAAATCGGCCGCATGACTCGGCGCCTCTCCGGGTTGTTTGACCAATGTGTCGCTGCTGAAGCGGAGCCTGTTTTGGATTAGGCTGTAACTTTCGCGCCCGAACGGTGTACCTTTTTCTGCGATGACGATTGCGAACGTCCTTCAAGTTTTTCTGCTGATCCTGGGAGTCATGCTGGTTTTCCAAGCCTACTGGCTGGCGGCCACCGCGCTGTTCCCGAAAACCATCAACAATGCACGGGATCGCTACAAAAAACCGTTTACCACCACGCTGGTCGGCTTGGCCATTGTGGTCCCCACGTTTCTCGTCGGTTTCGTATTACTCGGCAACCTACCGAACCCGCTGATCAAGGCCATCGGATTCCTGATCGGCGTCGTGCCTCTTATGTTTGGAGCGATCGGATCAGCCGGACTATGCCAGTTGATCGGCCACGGACTCCCCGCACCGACTGATCAGTCTCAAAACTGGAAGCGCGTCTGGCGAGGCGGCTGGGTATTAAACTTCTGCTACCTCCTTCCTTTTGCCGGTTGGTTCGTCATCCTCCCGTGGGGACTCATTAGCGGCTGCGGAGCATTTGTCCTGTCGCTTGGCAAAAACAAACAGTCCGCGACACGCCCGCGGAGCCGCGGCAACCAACGCCCGCAAAAAACAGCCCCTGCCACTCAACCCCAAGCTAAGCAGGAGCCGACGGATGATTCCCCCCGGGCACTCCGCCAGCAACGCACCCAGATTCCCTCGCCGGAAACCGCGCAGAAAACCAAGCGGCAGCGCCCTCCACGTCCGCCCCGCAAACCCAAGGAATCGTAATGGGGTTGGACCGGCGAACGTTCCTCAAGGCAGGCAGCACCGTTGCCTTGGCCGGGACTGCCGGATGCACCCAAGCGCCGGATGCACTGTGGCCACTTACCGGCCTTCCGGAAAAACCGCCCGCTGATTTTACACCGCCAAACGCGGAGTCGATCGATCTCATTTCTCATGTCATCAATCGGCTCACATTTGGCCCGACACCGCAGCTACGCACGAACATCCAGCGCTTGGCCAAGCGCGAAGAGGAAGCCGTCGACCAGTTCATCCAGCAGCAACTTGCCCCCGATAGCATTGACGACCGGCGGGTGGAGCATCGTGTTCGGATTTTCGAGACACTGAACAGCGAACCGATCGGAGAGTTTTACGAATTTCAACCCAGCCTGCTTCGTGAGGAACTAACCCGCGCCACCCTGATGCGCGCAGTTTACTCGAAACGCCAACTGTTCGAGGTCATGGTTCGTTTTTGGAGCGACCACTTCAGCATCGATATTTCCAAGGGCGAATGCAAATGGCTTAAACCGGCCGACGATCGCGACATCATACGCCCTCACGCGATGGGTACGTTTTCCGAATTGCTTACCGCAACTGCCAAAAGTCAGGCGATGTTGACGTATCTCGACGGCCGGGAAAATCGCATCCGAAAACCAAGCGATAAGCCAAACGAAAACTACGCCCGCGAGTTGCTCGAACTGCACACGCTTGGTATTGACGGCGGCTACTCTCAGAAGGACATCATGGAGACCGCCCGCTGCCTTAGCGGTTGGCGTATCGGGCGCGGTTTGTTCCAAAACGGGAACGTCCAATTTGAACCCGGCCTGCACGATAGCAGGGCGAAAACCGTCCTCGGCCAAGCGATCCCGGCGCGAAAAGGCTTGGAGGGGCAAAAAGATCTCGATGATGTTCTCCGCATCGTCACCGGTCATCCGGCAACTGCGCGGCACATTGCCACCAAGCTCTGCCGTCGATTCATCTCCGATGATCCCCCAGCGTTGGCCATCGACGCAGTCGCGGCGAAGTTCACTCAAACGAAAGGGGCCATCCCGGACGTGTTGCGCGCCCTGTTTCACACCAAGGCCTTCTGGAACCATCGCGGCGTTAAATTCAAACAACCGTTGCACTTGATCGCCTCGGCGCTGCGTGTGACCGATGCGGAAACGAATGCCGGCAAACCGCTGCTCAACTTTCTCACGCGAATGGGCCATATGCCGTTCGAGTATCCGTCCCCTGACGGCTACCCGGAAAATGCTGAAGCGTGGCAGGGCACTCTCCTTTGGCGCTGGAACTTTGCCGCCCGGCTTGGCAATGGACAAATGGCCGGTACGCGCCACGATCGCGTCCGCTTGGCCAAGCGCAGCGGCGGCCTGGCCAAGCTCGCGGCGCACATACTCGGCCGTAGACCAAGCCAAGAAGAACTCACCGCCATCAACACATCGGAGAACCCAATCGGGCTGCTCCTGGCCAGCCCCGGTTTCCAGTGTAGTTAGTCACAATGAAAGAACCCAAGGCATACCTCCATGGAAACGGCGACTTGCAGAAAACGCTTGTCGTGGTTTTTCTGCGCGGCGGTGCAGATGGCTTGGCACTGGTTCCCGCCGTTGGGGATGACGATTATCACCGACTCCGCCCGCGAATCGCAATCGCAGAAAAGACGGCAATTCGCCTCGACGAACGCTTCGGCCTGAACCCGCTCATGAGCGCCCTGAAGCCCGCTGTCGAGGAGGGTGCATTAACTACTGTCCACTGCGTCGGTTCCGAAGATGACACACGGTCCCACTTCGAAGCGCAGGATTTGATGGAACACGGCGGCCGTGCCGGTGGGGGATGGCTGGGGCGTTTTCTTCGGTTCCGCGAAAAAGCGAGCGCCGGGGCGCTTTCGGCAGTGGCGCTTGGCACCGCTGTTCCGGAATCGCTACGCGGTGCCCCAAGCGCAACCGCCATGCGATCCATCAACGATTTCGCTTTTTCCGGAAGCAACGATTTTGTTCGGTCATTGCAATCCCTATACCAAAAACAGTCAGGCGTGTTTGGTGCGCGAGCGAACGACACGTTTCGGGCACTGGCTCGCCTTCGCGAGGTGCACACGAAGGACTACTCACCAGCCAACGGAGCCGAGTACAGTTCCGGCCGTTTCGCCACCGACTTGAGATTGGCAGCCCAATTGATCAAGGCCCGACTAGGCGTGGAAGCGATCACTCTCGACCTTGGCGGATGGGACAGCCACATCTCCCAAGGGCCGGCCATCACGCCGAACATCACCCGGTTGGCTGATGGACTGGCAGCGTTTCGACAGGATATGGGTGCTGAAATGAAACACACTACCGTGGTGGTGATGAGTGAGTTTGGCCGTCGCGTGACGGAAAACTCCGTCCTCGGAACCGACCACGGGCGCGGCGGTGTGATGTTTGTCATGGGGCAGAACGGCAGCAAGGGACGTACAATTGCCAACTGGCCTGGTTTGGCCCGCAAGAATCTCGTTGGCCCCGGTGACCTGCCGGTGACAACCAACTATCGAGACGTTCTCTTTCCAATTCTCAGCGAGCACGCCCCCGATGCCGACATGGCGAAGGTGTTTCCTGATCACAAACCTGAACCGGCCTAGGGACGCTCATTTTCTTTTGGTGGCACGTCTGCTTTCTTTTCTTTCGGAAACTCCAACCGAAGGAAAACCTGCACGGACGAGTTGAGTTTTGGGGCACGCTTGGGCCAAACGTGGGAACCGTGACGGGAGGTGTCCACCATCGGTTCAATTAATGCAAGGGCGTCCATGTCCGGTTGCAGGCTCAGGATCGAACCGCTTACATCTGCCGTTAGTTTTCCATTTCGCGATCTCGATCCGGTCCATGTCCACCCCTTCGATTTCAAATCAAACGAATGCTCGGTCACCTTATCGTCCAACTCGGACGCTGCCTCGAGTGGATACTGTCCAACACCTTCCGTGATCGGGTTTCTCTTCCACTTCTCATCCACCTGCCAAGCGATCTCAGTGAAAATCTTCGCGGGCATTTTTGCCCCCAGCAACACCAACCCAGCGTGAATGTCGCTTGGCTTCACTCTCGTGGAGAGAAAACTTTCATGCACTTTGCCAGTCTCCGTACCGATGGCGTACTCGATCAGTCCAACCAATTGATTGACCTTGGCCGGAAATATCACTGCCCGTAATTTTGCATCCACCGTAACCGCGCCGATCCGGTAAAGGTTATCTCCGATCTTTTTTGCAGTCGGTTTTTCAGGGCGACTGTTGGTTGGCTCCTGTGCCAAGGCGGCAACCTGCAGGCCAAGCGCAATGGTAATTAACCAGACTGTTTGCTTTGCGAATCTCACTTGGCCAAGTGTTTCGGTTCCGCCTTCGGTCGGCAACCCATAACTGTCCCGCTTGACCAAGCGCTCACATTGCGATTGCGAAATCAGAGCCAGTCCATACCCTGTGCCGCAGGTGGATTCGAATCACATCCAGTCGTTGGGTATCATCGCAGGCAGCCGGGAACTCCCATTGATGATAGCCCGCGAGGCACGCCGCATGGGCATGGCGCGAATCGTCGCCGTGGCGTTTCACAACGAAACTTCACCCGAGATTGAGGAGGTCGCGGATGAAGTGGAGTGGCTGCGCGTCGGGCAATTGTCCAAGCTCATCAAGGCGTTCAGCAAACGTGACGTGGCTCACTGCGTCATGGCTGGCCAAATCGCCCCGAAGAACCTGTTTGATTTTCGCCCTGACCTGAAAACAGCCGCGATGCTGTTTCGATTAAAGGAACGCAATGCCCACACCATTTTTGGTGCCATCGGTGACGAGTTGGCCAAGGGCGGCGTGACACTGATCAATGCGCTCCCGTGGCTTGGCCAAGCGATGCCCTCCGTGAGCTTTCATCTTGGCCCCAAATTAACCGGGCAGCAGCAGGACGACATTGCGTTTGGCTGCCGCTTGGCCAAGGAGGTCTCGAGACTGGAGATCGGACAATCAGTCGTAGTGAAGGAAGGCACGGTGCTGGCTGTCGAAGGCTTCGAGGGGACTGACGCCTGCCTCCGGCGCGGCGGCGAATTGGCCGGCCCAAAAGGGGGTGCTGTGGCGGTAAAAGTGGCCCGCGAAAACCACGATATGCGCTTCGATATTCCTTGCATTGGGCGTCGCACGCTGGAATCCTGCGCCGCGTCCGCGATCGCCGTTCTGGCGGTCGAATCCTCCAAAACCATTCTTCTGGAACGCGAGGAAGTCGAATCCCTAAGCCAAGCGCACGGGATTACCGTGACGACAGTCACCCCGTAACGGGAATTTTACAGAGAAAACATGCTTACGTTTCACGAGTTGATGGGATTTATGTCGCCGAAGATGGCGAACCAAATCCTTGATGACACGCAGACCAACAACAAGGACGTGTACCGCGCACTGGTCGTCTCGATGGCGCAGGTGCTCAAGGCACGCCCCGAATTCCTATCACGCCAACCGAAGGAGCGGCGTCACAAGAATTTCATCCAGTCGTTGTCCAAGCCCGGTTTTGAGGAACACTCCGGCAACCTGATCCGCGGTTGGCTTTTCAAGGAACACAAGGAAGTGCTGACCAGTTTCCTCGACAAACTCGAGATCGAACACGAGGAAGGCATGGTCGATGACCTGCCGGAATCGATGCCCGACGAAAAAGTCAACAGAGCCATCGACATGTTGCTGGAAAAATACGACCGAGAACTGGTTGCGGTCTACCTCACGGCGTTCAACGCTTCGAATGCGGATCGCTGGGACAATCTCGACGCCCTGCTGGCCGACGATGAGCGGCTACAACTCGGCTCCTAAAATTTCACAACAAACAAAAAAAACCGGAATGGAACCCAAAGGCGATATTGCATTGATCGGACTGGCCGTGATGGGCCAGAACCTGATCCTGAACATGAACGACAGCGGCTTCACGGTCGTTGCCTACAACCGAACCGTCTCCAAGGTGGACGACTTCATGGATGGCGAAGCCAAGGGCACGAACATCATCGGTGCCCGGTCGATTGAGGAAATGGTCAGCCACCTGAAACGCCCGCGCCGCGTCATGATGCTGGTGAAGGCCGGCCAGGCGGTGGACGATTTCATCGATCAGGTCATCCCCTACCTCGAACCCGGCGACATCATCATTGACGGCGGTAACTCTCTCTATCAGGACTCCATACGACGCACCGAATACTTGAAGGCGCGCGGCCTGCTTTTCATCGGCACCGGAGTTTCCGGCGGAGAGGAAGGCGCACGGCGAGGTCCATCAATCATGCCCGGTGGCCACCCCGATGCGTGGCCGCACGTGAAGGACATTTTTCAGGCCATCTCCGCCAAGGTCGAGGACGGCTCACCCTGCTGCGACTGGGTTGGCAACGACGGTGCCGGCCACTACGTCAAAATGGTGCACAACGGCATCGAGTACGGCGACATGCAGTTGATCTGCGAAGCCTACCACCTGATGAAGGAGGGCCTCGGCATGACAGCCGACGAAATGCATCAGGTTTTCGCCGAATGGAACGAGGGCGACCTCGACTCCTACCTGATCGAGATCACCCGCGACATCCTCGGCTACAAGGACGATGACGGCGAACCGCTGGTCGAGAAGATTCTCGATACCGCCGGCCAAAAAGGCACCGGCAAGTGGACGGTCATCAACTCCGCCGAGCTTGGCATCCCGATCACACTCATCGGTGAGGCTGTTTTCTCACGCTGCATCTCCGCGATGAAGGATGATCGCGTGGCCGCATCGAAGAAACTGCGAGGCCCCAAGTCGGTCATCCGCACCGACCGCGCCAAGTTCATCGACGACATCCGCAGCGCGCTTTACGCCTCGAAGATCATCTCCTACGCGCAGGGATTCATGTTGCTGCGTGCTGCGGCAGCCGAGTACGGCTGGAAGCTAAACTACGGCGAGATCGCGCTCATGTGGCGCGGCGGCTGCATCATTCGCAGCCAGTTCCTCGGCAAAATCAAGGAGGCCTTTAACAAGCGCAAACGCCTGCCAAACCTGTTGCTCGACCCGCATTTCAAGCGCGAGA
>JAPPPH010000142.1 GCA_028817635.1 Verrucomicrobiales bacterium
ATTTCCGCCTGATCGGGGCTGTTCCAGCAGCGCACTTTCCAATAGGCCGACTGGCCCTTGGCCAAGCGCTTGCCGCCGTAGGGGATGCTTTTCGTTCGATTCGATTTGACTTTGCCGCTGTCCCAGAGATCGGCCTGATTGATGGCGAGTTTTTCCGGGCTGCTGGCCACGAGAAGTTGGTAGGCGGACTGTGTCTGCGGGCGGGTGGTTTTGGTTTTCCAACTGAAAACCGGGGTGTCGCCGGAGGTGTCACATTTCAGGTCGGTGGCGGTGATGCCGAGGCGGGCGATGACCGGCGCGTAGATGTCTTTTTGGCGTTTGGAAAAATCGACGTATTTCGCTAGATCACGCATGGCGATCACGGTGCAGCCTTCGTCCTTGAGGTGTTGCATGTCGGCCTTGAACAGCGCGAGGCTGGTGGTGCAGTGGGCGTGGACATCCGGCACGCCGTGGTAGATGAACACGCTGATTTTCCCATCGCGCGCCTGGCCCAGCGCTTGGCTGAATTCCTCACGGCTGGGGGAGAGGTCGCCCCGGCAGTAGACGCTCGGGATCAAAAACGGATCCTCTTCCCGGGGATTGTAGACTGAGCCGGGGCCGCCCCGGTCGTGCAGCGGAAATTCCGGCGTCACGCCGCGCCGGGCGTTGGTGTAACCGGCCTTGGCCAAGGCGCGGACGATTCGCCGGTCGTGATGCTCGCCCGGGTAGGCAAAGGTGGTGGCACGTTGGATGCCCTGCTCGCGAAGTGCCCGGTCGAACCCGGCGATCTGGCTGCGAATTTCCTCCTCTGAAATGTGGAGCATGTTCGGATGGGTGGTTGTGTGGTTGCCAATTTCGAAGCCCATCTCGTCGAGTTCGCGAACCTGCTGCCACGTGACCCGCCCGCGTCGGCCCACCCAGCCGGTGGTGATGTAAAACGTCGCGCCGAAGCCGTGTTCCTTGAGGATCGGAGCCACGACGGTTCGGTCGCTGACGTTGCCATCGTCGAAGGTCAGGACGACGAGTTTGTCGGGGATGGGCTTTAGTGGCTTCCCATTATCGTTGGCCAGCGCGGAGGTGAACAGGGTGCTGAGTGTCAGGGTGACGATGAGGGTGATCCTCGTTTGGTTCATATCCGTTTACGGGTTTTGGCTGCCGAGCGAGGTGAGGTATCGCATGAGATCAATCAATTCGTCTCTTCGCAACGTGGCGGTGAGCCCCGGCGCCATCAGCGAGATCGGGCTTTTTTTTGTCTCCCGAATATCACTCCTTGGCACGGCGACGAGTTGGTTGGCGGGGTCGCGCAGGATGGTGGCTTCGTCCGACTGTCGCTGGAGGATGCCGGCGACTGTGGTGTTGTCCTTGCGCGTGAGGATGATGGTTTCGTAACCCTGCTTGATGTCCTTGTTGGGGTTGAGGATGGAATCGAGAATGGCGGCCGGTTGAGCGTAGGCACCGATGGAGGTGAGGTCCGGGCCGACATTGCCTCCTTGCGTCCCGATTTGGTGGCAGCTCAAACAGGCCGTGACTTTGCGCCGGAAGACTTCTGCACCACGCCGGGCGTCGCCTGTGTCGGCGACTTGTGCCAGCAATTTTTCGCGTTCCGCCTGGTTGAGGTCAACCGACAACGGCTTGAGCTTTCCGGCCTTGTTCAGGGCGGCAACGAGGTCGGGCAATTCCCGTCCGGATGCGCGAGCCTGCCGGATGCCGGCGATGGCCACCGCTTCGTTTAGTTGTGCTTCAGCGAGTGCGTTAGCCAGTTGGCCGGCTCCGTTTGCGTGGCTGATGAAGGCAGTGAAAACCGGTTCGACTTCGGCCGGTTCTGTAGCGTTGGTCAAAATCCCGGTGGCTGCCTTGCCGGCGTTCTCCGGTTGGACTCCCGCCCAAGCGGAGATGGCGGCGATTCGCACGGCACGCGATTGGCCCGGCGCTGTGAAATTTCGTAGGCGCTCAAGATCGCCCAGTCGGGCCAATGCCCGTGCGGCGTTGAGTCGTTCGGCAGTCTCCGGCGCCTCAAGGATGCGCTTGGCCAAGGGCTCGATGGCCGCTTGGATTTTCCAGCGGCCGGCAAGTTCGGCTGCGGCCTCCCGGATGGATGGTTCCGCATGGCCAAGGAGCGCGATTACCGTGTCGGGTTTCCCCGGAGTTGCCCCATTGTATTTTGCTCCCATTGAGATCGGTTTCAAGAGGG
>JAPPPH010000405.1 GCA_028817635.1 Verrucomicrobiales bacterium
GGGGTTTCGCGGGCATTCGATGGGCGGAAACCTCACGATGTATGTGGCGGGCACAGACGCGCGCGTGAAGGTGGCATCGCCTTCGGTGGGCGGCACGGGCTTCCGGCTTGATCCGTATTATCACGTGCCGCCGCAGATCCGGCGCGTGACAGGCGATCGTGAGTTGTTCCGGCGCACGATGGGCTACCAATTTTACGCGCCGCGCATCAAGGTGCCGCTGCTGCACTTGGGGGCGAGCAACGATTTCCATGGGCAGATGGACGCCACCTATGCGACCGGCGCGCGCGTGCCCAAGGATGTGCCGCAGCGGTTCGTCTTCGCGCCGCATTTCAACCATCGCTTCAACCCCGCGCAACAGGTGGCACGCATTCTGTGGCTGGATCAGCACCTGAAAGGCGGCGTGAAACTGCCGACCACACCGAAGAGCGAGTTTGGCCTGGGCAAAACCGCCGTGCTGTACGTGACCCCCTCGCGCGAGCTGCCGGTGAAGCGCGTGGAGATTTATTACTCGATCGATCCCGATCCGCGCTCGCGCTTTTGGCGCAGTGCCGGTGCACTCAACCTCGGTGGCCATTGGCAGGCGGGGCTGGAGTTGGAGGACTTGAACCGGCCGTTGTTTGCCTTTGCGAATGTGATTTATGAACTGCCCAAGCCGGTGACCCTGCCGCATCGGGGGGATGTGAAGGAGGTCTGCATCAGCTCGCTGTTTCACGAGCTGAAGCCGGAGGAGCTGCAGAAAACGCGCGTGCAACGCTCGGGCGGACCGGAGTTGGTGATCGAAAATTTTCAGAGTGGCTTTCGCGATTGGTACACGCTCAACGGCAACCATCGTCCGCTCTGGCAGCACTGGACGCGCAAGGTAACCGACCCCAAATGGCGCGGGCCCAAAGGCGCGAAGCTGGCGCTGACCATCCAGAGCGAGCAGCCGAATGTGCTGGGCATTGTGCTGCACGAAAACACGTGGCGCCATTATCGCGGCAAGAAACGCACCTACGTGGCCGAGGTGAAGTTGAAAGGCGGCATGGCGGAGACGGTGACGCTGGACTTGAGCAAATTCAAAAACGTGACCGACGGCGAGCCGTTGAAGAGCTGGGCGGAGCTGGATGAACTGGGCCTCGTGGCAAAGGCCACCATTCGCGGTCCGAAGTCGGTTGAAGTGGCGGCGGATCCATGGCAGGGCCCGCAGCCAGTTTTCAAGCGGCTGGAGTGGATGTTGCCGACATCGCCGTGACGATCAAGTTTTCTGATTGCAAATCAGACTAGACTAGTCTAGTTTTTTCGCGTGAAGGAAGTGGGCCTCTATCAGGCGAAAACACAGCTATCAGCCTTGGTGGCGGAAGTCGTTGCCACGGGTGATGGCATCGCGCTAACCAAGCACGGCGAAGTGGTCGCGGAGTTGCATCCTCCTGCAAACCAAGCGCCCAAGCGGGGGTGCCTCAAGTCGGCCAAGTTTCGTATGGCATCGGATTTCGATTCGGACGCGCTTGGCTTTGAAGATTTCTGGCCAACCGAAGCCAAGGCAACACTCGTTGCTGAATCCAAGCCAGCCTACAAAACCAAGCGCAAACGCCGATGAGAGAACAGGTCGTCGACACGAATGTCCTGTTGTTTTTTGTTCAGGGACACTCAAGGCTACCGAAACGGGTGGCTCGTTTGATTGAGGATTCATCACGGAGGTCTGTCGTCTCGATGGCCAGTCTTTGGGAAATCTCCATCAAGTCGAGTCTGGGCAAATTGAATTTCCCTCCGGCAGACGATCCTGATTTACCTGCACTGCTTTGCGCGGAGGGCTTCGATGTGCAACCCATCTCTTGGCCTGTGATCCGGCGAGCCAGCCAATTTCCATGGCATCACCGCGATCCGTTTGACCGCTACATCGCTGCTGAAGCCCTGATACGGGATGTCCCGGTACTATCCATCGATGCGAAACTGGATCACTACGGGATTGAGCGAATCGGGGAATAAAAAACCAAGCGCTTGGCCAAGCGGAAGCGTTTGGGCTTCAACCGCTTGGCTGCGTGACAACATGCGCAATTAAGACTCAGTCTCAAGAAATATCTTGTTTCTCCCCTGTTTTTACCAGATGAACGCCGCGCTTTTGCGATGGCAACAGTCCTCGACATCCCGGCCAAGGCCCGGTCGACCAAGGCGGATCCGCTTATC
>JAPPPH010000106.1 GCA_028817635.1 Verrucomicrobiales bacterium
GGTTACTCCATTGCGACCTGCGGTCGATGGCCTTTCACACCGTAGCCCTGAAGCCACGGGAGGATTGTCCGATTTGCAGTTAATCAGCGAACTTTTCGGCGTTTTTCCCGCGAAGAAAAGCGTGGTCATTTGTGGAAAACAGGGCTAGTTTCCCCGGCTCTTTTTCGTTAATAACCAACTGACAACCGAATGAAACAACCGATCGTGTCCAAGCGAGTGAACCGGGCTCGTTTGTCTCTCCAGAATCATGGCTGCCGGATGATGGCACTGTTCCTGTCCTTCTTCATCGGTGCCCGTGCTGCGTTTGCCCAAGGGGAGGAAGTGGGCGGTTTGGCGGACCAGATCAATGACCTTGCCGGGCAGTTTGTCGGTTGGATTGCCGCGGTGTTTTTCTTCCCGATCTACAAATCGAGTGAGGGCGCAACCGTGCCGTTGGTCGTGGCGTGGCTGGTGGTGGGCGCCACCTATTTTACCATCCGCATGGGCTTCATCAACTTTCGCGGCTTCAAGCATGCTCTGGACGTGGTGCGAGGCAAGTACGACAACGGGGATGCTGAGGGCGAAGTCAGCCATTTTCAGGCGTTATCGTCCGCGCTTTCGGCAACGGTGGGCCTGGGGAACATTGCGGGCGTGGCGATCGCCGTGAGTCTGGGTGGTCCGGGAGCGATCTTCTGGATGATCGTCGCCGGTTTTCTCGGGATGTCCTCGAAATTCACCGAGTGTACACTGGGGCAAAAATACCGCATGACCCGGTCTGACGGCCGCGTCATGGGCGGCGCGATGTTTTATTTGCAAAATGGCCTCTCCGAGGTGGCCGACCGTACCGGGGGCGTGATCTTCAAGCCGCTGGGCAAGTTTCTCGCCGTGGCGTTTGCCATCCTCTGCATCGGTGGATCGTTTGGCGGCGGAAACACGTTTCAGGTGAACCAATCCCTCAACGCTGTCGAGCAGTCGATTCCGTGGCTCGGTGATCATCGCTGGGTGTTTGGCCTCATCATGACACTTGTCACCGGCCTCGTGATCATTGGGGGGATTAAGCGCATCGCGCAGACGGCGGAGAAAATCGTGCCGACCATGTGCGGGATATACATGCTCGCCTGTATCGTGGTGTTACTGAAACATGCCGGTGAAATCCCAGCGGCGTTTGGAACCATTTTTGAAAGTGCGTTCAATCCCGGCGCGGCCTGGGGCGGCTTCATTGGAGTGCTGGTGCAGGGGTTCAAACGGGCGGCGTTTTCGAACGAGGCCGGTGTTGGCTCGGCGGCGATCGCTCACTCGGCGGCCAGGACCAAGGAACCGGTGCGCGAGGGCATTGTCGCACTACTTGAGCCGTTCATCGACACCATCATTGTCTGCACCATGACCGGGTTGGTGATCGTGATCACAGGGCATTACGAAGGCGGCGCCGCCTACGAGGCGGCCAAACCATTCGCAGACAGTGGCAACGGTGCCGGTCTGACATCGGCGGTGTTCAAGTCCGAGATTTCATGGTTTCCGTTCGTGCTCTCCGCAGCGGTGGTCTTATTTGCATTCAGCACAATGATTTCGTGGTCGTACTACGGCGAACGTTGCTGGGCTTGGCTGTTCGGAGATGGTTCCTCGATGGTGTACCGTGTGCTTTTCCTGGTGATGGTATTTCTCGGCTCCATCATCACCTCGCAGCATGTCCTCGATTTTGGTGACTTGATGATCCTTGGCATGGCGTTCCCGAACGTGCTTGGCCTCTACTTCCTTGCGGGTGGTGTGAAGAAGGATCTCGACACTTACATGGCCAAGCTGAAAAACGGCGAGTTCGATTCCGAGAAAACCCCGTAACCCGTTCGCGCTCACCTGATGGCCAAGCGGCAGACACAGCCCTCCGCCGTGGTGGTGGTTGGGAGTTCCAACACCGATCTTGTCGTCCAATCTTCAAAACTGCCGGAGCCGGGCATGACTGTGCTCGGCGGCGAATTTCAGGTTATCCCCGGCGGCAAGGGCGCGAACCAAGCGGTGGCCTCCGCCTACGCCGGTGCGCCGGTATCGTTCGTGGCGAACATTGGTCGGGATGATTTTGGAGATGCCGCACTGCAGCGGTTCGAACGCGAGGGGATCGAGACGCGCTTCATCGTCCGCGACCGGCACGCACCCAGCGGCGTGGCTTTGATCATGGTGGGGGAG
>JAPPPH010000177.1 GCA_028817635.1 Verrucomicrobiales bacterium
TGTTCGAACCGCGTATCGACCGATTTGATTGCTCAACTCGTAGACAAGAGCGTTGCGAATCAACGCGCGGTCGAAATTGTAGGGGGCATAAAGTATCCAGTCAGAATCTTCGGGAAGCCCCAACGGGGAGATGTCCTTGTCTTCGCCAAACGCGTCACGTGCCTCCACGGTAAACGCTTTTTTTGCGCGATTTAACGACGAGGATCCCCGGATTTTTATCCCTACGCGGGTGTCGAGAGTTGGGCCATCGGTCAATCGGGTGCGTCCATCTTCACCCGGTTCGTAGATCGCCATGTGCGCCTTTTTGTATGGATCGGGAGGGATGCCGCCACCACGGAAATTCTCAATCACGACCACCGGGAGATTTGATGAAAATTTTCGAGCATTTGACGCAAGCTGTAGATAGGTGTGCGACACCGGAACGCCCGCGTTGCCGTCCTTATCAAAACAACGCGCCGTAAGCATTGTGGTTTTATTGATGCGTATTTTACTGGTGTACTTTTTCGATGACTGGGTAGGGATGGATTGATCCGTTGTGTAACGAATTATCTCTCCCTCCTTGCCGGGTTCGAGGGAGATGGAGACGCTGGAAGTGAAACTACTGCTCTCCTTGGAGAATGTCGGCAAGCCGGGGCGGGGAGGAATGGCCCCAGCGTTTGGTTTTCCCGGCGTTGCGAAGCTAAGGAAGGATCGTTCGTTTTTGTCGAAACCGGTGCTCTTGCCGCTAAGCAGCGTTGGCATGATGAAGAATTTACTGCGATCGGCACGGCTGTCGTAAGCCTGGATTGTGAGCACGTTTAAATCATCGCTTTTGAGCAAATCAATATGATCACTCAGGTCAAAGTCCACGTAATTGGGGTTACTATTTCGCCCGGAGGCATAAGCGTTGTAACGGGGTTTATTCGGGGCATTCGACTCGGCTACCTTGGAGCCATTGATTGAGGCAATGAATCCGTCATCATATCGGATTCGCAAAACCAGCGCGCTAATCGAATTGAGATCCTTTACGCGAAACGTCTTTCTCAGCCAAATGCATCGTTTGGATGTGGAAATCTTGGTTTTGATCAAGTCGCCGAAAGTGCTGCCACTTTTGTCGAACCCAAACCCGGATCGGGAGTTTTTCCATGAACCGGTCACCTTAAAATCAGGACTCTCCCAGTCGAGTTTGGAGTGGCTATTGCTCGGCAACAGATAGCGAAAGGTCGAATGAGGCGGGATGATTTCTTCCAAGTCACCCATCATTGGCACACCGTAGGCCCAGTCATCATCGCCGGCCGGAAAATTTGGTTCGTATTTATCTGCAAAAGTACCGTCAGGCTTGGCGAGGCCCAGAAACTCGCCTGTGCGCGACAAACGGAAACTGGCGTGCAACGGCTTATTCGCTACGGCGATATTATTCCCCGATGCGTGCACGATCAGATATTCATTTTTTGGGATGCTCACTGCGGGAAACGTCCACTTGTGAGAATCTGTTGGGTCATCGGTTAAACCCCATCCAAGGAGGTTGAGCGGTGAGTCGCTCGGATTGTGAATCTCGATCCAATCGGGTGAATCACCAAAGTCATCACGCAACGTACTGTCGTTGGCTGCAACGACCTCGCTGATGAACGGTTCAGCAGCGGAAGATTGCAGCGCTTGGCCAAGCGCTACAGCTAATAACAGGAATTTGAAAATTGGAGATTGCTGCATATTTGAAAGCCGGCATTCATCGGCATGGCGGGAAAAGATACCGCGCTTGGCCAAGCGGCAAAAGCTGAATGTCGATCAATTGCCTGTCACTACGACATCGTTCAAGGCAGATTCGCGTTCGAGCAGGGTCGGGTGATCGTAGTGAAAGTTGCTGTAAAGAGGATGGGGGGTGAGGTTGGAGAGATTCTCCTTATTCAATTTTCTTAGTGCTGAGACCATCGGGCGATGATCTTTAATGGCTTTGGCAGCAAATTCATCTGCCTGATATTCGTATTTTCTAGACCAGAAACTGGAAAGTGGGATCAGCCAAAACGTGATTGTTCCGGCCAGAATTGAGAATATCAAAAAAGCCGGAGCATATCCCTCAGAAGTGAAGCCGAATGTCTCAACAAAGGCCGTTTGTTGGGCGAGCAAATTGAGCAGATAAAGCCCGGCAAGGGTCATGGCAAACG
>JAPPPH010000484.1 GCA_028817635.1 Verrucomicrobiales bacterium
GGCATTTACGCAATCTACGACACACTGGTCGCCAAAGGGGCGAGTGAAAAAATCTGGGACAACTCAGGGTATACTGCAAAAGAGTTGATACAGGAACATGAACTCGAAAAAGGTTTGGGAGTGGATTTGGATGGAGACGGGTTTGATGAACACGATGAACTGCTCACCGGCCACTCGGATGACGATCCCGACGACACACCCACGCAGGACGAAGTGGACGAGGCCCTAGCGGCGCGAGAAAAGATAAATGAGGATTGGAGGTCCTCCCGACGACGAAAATTTCTTCATGGCCGAACCTTTCAGCGGTTATCTTTACATCCAAAAAAACGGGGAGGAACCGGTATTCCTCAACCCGGAAATCAAAAAGCGCTTTGAGGCGGTGAAGCCGTTATTGTTACCTCAAGAGAACAGCCAAACAAACAAGGCGATTTCAGATTGGGCAACTTTCGCTGAACAACTGCGCGAACATTCAAAAACAAATTCAGAAACCAAAAAAAACACCCCGGCGAACGGCTCTGACAACGAAGTGCTGACGGCCTACTTCGAACAGTTCGAAGGCGTGTTGAACAATCTCCGTGAGGCGGCTAAGCGCAAGCAACATCATTTCCCGGCCGCCTACGAGAATGGTTACAAAACAGAACTACCGCATCTTCAATCGATAAACTGGTACACAAAACTGCTGCATCAGTCCGCCTCGTTCAATCTGCACCAGAACAACCCTGAAGGCGCGATGGAGAATATCCGACTCCTGTTCCGTCTATACGACTCAATCGGCCAGAGCGTTGTCGAGCATACGGCAAAACAATCCATCGGAAACACGATCGTTGTATTAATCGAGTCCGGCTTGGACTCGCAGAAGTGGCGTGACACGGATCTTTCAAATTGGCGTCGCCACTTGGAAACCGATCGGAAGCCTTACAAAGCCTTGGAGCGCACACTCATAATTGAACGCGCAATGAGCCTATACAGTTTGGAAGGCACGGCACGGGGACAGGGGAAATTCATGTTCGACGAATCCATGCACCAAAGCATTCCATTGCTTCCTAAAAAGTTTGTCGAAAAAGAATTAATCTCGCTCGACTCACAAATGAGACAACTGATCGAACTCTGCCGCCATGCACGCGAGACTGGAATACTGGACCACGACAAGTTGGCTAAACTTTCCGACAAAACAGAAAAAGGCATCATCGCGTCGGCAATTTTCCCGGGATTAAAAAGGGCTTTGGAAAATGAGGAAAAACTAACCGCCCAATTTGACACAGTGACCAAGCGCTTGGCCAAGCGATGATTACCGGCACATTTCCCCCCCGAATCTGGTCGTCTCCTGCCAAGCCGCAGCCTGCATCGTCAACAAGACGACTGGCCTCCTCTCAGACCACCAGCCGGTCACCGCAACATTCGAACTCGCCTCTTGAATAAACGCGGCGGTGCTAGACACCACATAAAAGAATCCGATCATTGTTCAATCCATTCAGGGTTGATTCTTTTCTGCCCTATCAACCCAAGGTAGAAACCTGCGGTTTCAACCTTGGGCTATGATGAGAAATCCCTTCAGGATTTTCTCTGCGGCGCTCTGCGCCTCGGCGTCCTCTGCGTTTAAAAAACAGGTTGCGCAATCACGAGCAGCCGAGGCTGCATCCAAATGACCGCGTCAGTGCTGGGCCAAGCGGGATTACACCTCAAAATCAGTGAAGATTTCCGTCTCCTCACGGCTTTGCAGGACGCGGCCAAGCGGGGTATCGCTGCCGGCATCGAGGGAGTCGCGCAATGCCCCGGCTTTGCCTTCGCCAGAGGCCAGCACCCAGACTTCGCGCGCGGCGGCCAAGGCGGGATAGCCCAGCGTGATGCGGCGCGGCGGCGGTTTCGGCCCAGTCACCGCGCGGTAAACCGCCTGCGACTCAATGGCCTCGGTGTCACCAGGGAACAGCGAGGCAACGTGGGCATCCTCCCCCATGCCGAGGAACACGAGATCGATCACCGGTTGGCCAAGCGCTTGACCAACGGCAAACTGCTGCAATTCGTCGGTGGCCATCTGCACCGCCTCAGCCTCGCTGCGCTCGGTCAGCACGCGATGCACTTGGCCAAGCGGAATCTGCAGTGGCTGAAACAGACCCTCGTCGGCGAGTTTGAAATTGCTCTC
>JAPPPH010000422.1 GCA_028817635.1 Verrucomicrobiales bacterium
CGTACACCCTCGCAAAGTTGCAGCGCGGTGCCGGCAGGCCCGCCTTGCGAAACAGTTTGTACGACAGATACTGCTTCACCAACGACGGATCCTGAATGTTGTTGTTCAACGTCAACCGGTCGAGACCAAGGTAGCGGCCTCCCTTTTTGGCGAAGTTAAACTTGATTTTGAGCGAGGGACGCTGGGTCGAGCTTGAGCCTATCAGGCCTTTTTTCCGCAGACCAACCGGCCCGACAGACTCGCCGTTGATGGTGGCCGTAGCAGGCAAATAGGTGTAGTTATCCTTGAACGCCTCGCCCGGTTGTCGCTCCTGCGTGATGTCCCGATACTGGTAACGCAGCCGATCCCAGTACAGCGGATTCATCTGAATTTTGACCTCGAGAAAATTATCCAGCGCAAACAATCCATCGGCCGGATCCGGTTGCGCCACCTCGGCTTGTCCGCTTGGCCAAGCGGGCAGAAACACTCCCAGCAGGCAGGCAAGGCGAACAGTCACTGAACTCAAAAAATCACAATTCATGGCAAAGGTACGGGCGGGGTTATGGGGGATGAGTTACGGTTTTGTCAATAATTCAGCTTGGCCAAGCGCGAAACTTTCGTTGGCCAAGCGGGCGACGGGGTGATTAACTGTGCGCCCTTTTTTGGGAATTTCATGGAAGAGGAAAATTCATTAATCGAGCAGCGCAAAGCCAATCTCGCCGCCCTGCGCGAAAAGGGCATCGAGCCGTTTGCCAACAAGTTTACGCCGAATGAGACCTGCGCCGGCGCACGCGAAAACTACGAGGAAGGCCGCGAGGTCGCCTTGGCCGGCCGTATGACTGCGTTTCGCACGATGGGCAAAAGCATCTTTCTCGACATCCGCGACGGCTCCGACCGTATGCAGGTTTACGCGCAGAAAAACGCCCTCGGCGAGGAGGCGTTCGAGGTGCTGAAGAAACTCGATCTCGGCGATTTCCTTGGCGTGAAAGGAACGATGTTCACCACGCGCACGGAGGAGATCACGCTCAAGGCCGAGTCGTTCACCGTTGTCGGCAAGGCGCTCCGCCCTCTCCCGGCCAAGTGGCACGGCCTCTCCAACATCGAAACCCGCTACCGCCAACGCTACCTCGACCTCATCGCCAACCTCGACGTCAAGGACGTGTTCTACAAACGCAGCGCGATCATCCGCGAGATTCGTGACTTCATGCACGAACGCGGATTCATCGAGGTGGAAACGCCGACGATGCAGGCCGTCCCCGGCGGCGCGGCGGCACAACCGTTCGTCACCCGGCACAACGCGCTAGGCTGCGACTTTTATTTGCGCATCGCGCTGGAATTGTACCTCAAGCGGTTGCTCGTCGGCGGGATGGATCGCGTGTTCGAGATCGGCCGCAACTACCGCAACGAGGGCATCTCTCCCCGGCACAACCCGGAGTTCACCATGCTCGAGGCGTATCAGGCGTTTGGCGATTACGAGACGATGATGGAACTGCTCGAGTCGATGATCACCCGCGTGGCCGAGAAGGTGGTCGGCACACTCGTGATCGAGCACAAAGACTCCGAGGGCAACGTCACTCGCACCATTGACCTCTCCCGCCCTTGGCGCCGAGTAAAGTACAAGGAGTTGATCCGCGAGAAGGGAGGCGACGACTGGTTCGACATCTCGCCCGACGAACGCCGGCAGCGCGCCATCGATCTCGGCGCGGAGATCGCCCCGGACTACGAGGATTTCGAGGTCACCAACGGCCTGTTCGAGAAGCTCATCGAGCCAACGCTGATTCAGCCGACCTTCGTCACTCATCTGCCGAAGGAACTAATCCCTCTGGCCAAGCTCTCGCCGGAGGATCCGACCACCATCGAGGTGTTCGAATGCTGCATCAACGGGCAGGAAATCGCCCCGGCCTACACCGAGCAAAACGATCCGGTCGCCCAGCGCGAGGCGTTGGTCAACCAGGCCGGTGAGGAGCAGCAAAAATTGGATGACGATTTCCTCACCGCCCTCGAGCACGGCATGCCCCCGGCCGGCGGTATCGGCATCGGCATCGACCGGCTGATCATGATGCTGCTCGGGCAGGAAAGCATCCGCGACGTCCTCCTCTTCCCGCAACTCAAGCCGAAGAGTGAGGGTTGATAAGTATAGGGGTCAGGGG
>JAPPPH010000229.1:0-511 GCA_028817635.1 Verrucomicrobiales bacterium
GCGATCGCATCAGCGCCTACGACGTCGTGCTGCCCAACGGCATCCCGCAAAAAGGCGAAGTCCTCACCATGTTCTCGCACTTTTGGTTCGACCGCGTGGCCGACCTCGTGCCGAACCATCTGCTCGCCAAGGCGGATGACCCGTTGCCCGAGGCCGTCAGCGAATACGCCGAGCAGATCGGCCGCCGCGCGATGGTTGTGAAAAAGGCCCAGCCGCTCGCCATCGAGTGCGTCGTGCGCGGTTACCTCGCCGGCTCCGGTTGGAAGGAGTATCAAAAACAAAAAACCGTCTGCGGTATCGAGCTGCCGGACGGTCTCGACAACTCCTCCAAGCTGCCCGAGCCGATCTTCACCCCGGCCACCAAGGCCGAGGAAGGTCACGACGAAAACATTAGCTTCGAGGAAGCCGTCAACATCGTCGGCAGCGACATCGCCGAAAAGGCGCGCGAACTCAGCATCGAGCTTTACAAGCGCGGGCGCGACCACGCAGCCACCAAGGGCATCATCATCGC
>JAPPPH010000229.1:521-2812 GCA_028817635.1 Verrucomicrobiales bacterium
GTGGTGCGAGCACGCCGAGCAGCGCGGCATCATCATCGCCGACACCAAGTTCGAATTCGGCATCTACGAGGATGAGTTGATCCTAATCGACGAAGTGCTCACCCCGGACTCATCCCGCTTTTGGCCGGCCGACCTCTACGCACCGGGCAAAAGCCAGCCTAGCTTCGACAAGCAATACGTGCGCGACTACCTCGAGACCCTTGACTGGGACAAAAACCCTCCCGGCCCCGAACTGCCAGAGGAAATCGTCCAGAAAACCAGCGAGAAATACATCGAGGCCTACACCCGCGTCACTGGTCTCGAGTTTTAACCAAGCGCTTGGCCAAGCGGGGCCGGGATGGCAGACTCCACGCCATGACGACCCTGCGCTCAATCGGCTTTACTGCAACCCTGCTGCTGACCGGCAGCGGGGTTTCTTTTGCCCAAGTCAGCTTGGCCAATCTGGAGAAACCGGCGGCCAACTCCCCCGACGAGCCCTTGGCCAAGCGCTTCTCCGCCGCCAAGGCGGTGGACTTCATCGACCGCGCCTCACTGCACTGGCAGCGCTCGCGCGAGTGCGTCACCTGCCACACCAACGGCGCGTACCTCCTCGGCCGGGCCAAGCTGAAGGCTGATCCCGCACCGCACGCTGCGGTTCGCAAATTCTTCGAGCAATACGTCACCGGTTGGGCTGAGAAAAAACCGGGCCCACACGGCGTCGTGGCGACCGCCGCCGCCCTCGCGCTGGACGACTCGGCCAAAGGCAAACTTTCCCCGGCCACCCGCAGCGCCTTCGCTGAGGCGTGGAACACTCAGCGCGAAGACGGCTCATGGGATTGGCTCAAGTGCGGCTGGGGACCGTATGAATCCGACGATCACTACGGCGTCACCCTCGCGGCCATTGCCGTGGCAAGCGCTCCGGAAAACTACGCTTCTTCAAAAGAAGCCGCCCCCGGCTACAAAAAACTTCTTTCGTGGTTGAAAAAAAATCAGCCCAAACTGGCCCACCAAAAAGGGATGATGCTCTGGCTCAGCAACGCTGATTCGGCCGCCGTTTCACCGGAGGACAAATCAGGCTGGCAAAAAGACCTGCTGGCGCTTCAACAAGCCGACGGAGGCTGGGCCATCGCCACGTTGGGCGACTGGAAACGCGCCGACGGCACCAAGCAGGTTCGCGATCGCAGCGACGGTTACGGCACCGGCTTCGTCGTGTTTGCCCTCCGCAAATCCGGACTCCCGCCAGATCACCCGGCCATCCGAAAGGGTGTCTCCTGGCTCAAGGCCAACCAGCGCGAAAGTGGTCGATGGTTCACCCGCTCCACCTACAACGACAAACACCACTTTATCACCCACGCCGGCTCCACCTTCGCCCTGCTCGCCCTGAGTGAATGCAACGAATTGACGGCGTCGAAGGAATAATCCGACGACAATTTCAGTCGTAACCTAAAGAGTTCGCTCGTAAACCCGCCAACGCTTGGTGACGGGGATGTGAAGATTATCGAGCACTCGGTGAATGCGCTGGTTCGACTCGAGCATCCACGAAAACTCGATGTACTTGAACCGGCTTCGCTGCACAGTTTTAAGGGTTCGATGACCAAGCGCAGCCTCAATGCCCTTGTTGCGGAACGGCTTGAGAACGCCGCCCACCACGCCGCGGATGAGGTCGATCCGGCGCCGGGCCAGCATGAAGCGAATCAGGCCAAGCGGCCCCAGCTTTCCGCCGCAGGCTTTCACCGCGACATTGATGTCGGGGATTGCCACGGAGACGCCAACCGGCTCCCCGTCGTACTCGGCGATCAGCGTGCACTCCGGCAGAAGGAACGGCTTGAGTTCGCGGACAAGTTTGCCGAACTCAGCGCGGCTGATTGGCACGGCGCCCCAGTTTTCGCTCCAAGCCTCGGCGTAGACCTTGACGAGAATATCGATCTCATCATCGAGCTTCGCAAAGTTAGCCGGCCGCACGGTGATACGATTGTTTCGCGAGCCCACCCTGCCAAGCCGTTCAATATACGATGGATCGATCTCCGCAACGGCCATCCCGCGCGCGACGAGGTCTTCGGCCTTGGCCAGACCAGCCGTCTCGACCAGTCGCTGGTAGTACGGTGGGTTCCACGTCGTGAGCAGCGTCGGTGGCGCGTCAAAGTTATCCACCAACAGACCGATCTCCTCGTTGATAGTGAAGCTGGCCGGACCCCGCATTTTCACCAGTCCCTGCTTACGGAGCCCCTGCCAGGCCGCAGCAAACAACTCACCCGCGACGGCCTTGTCCTCGATTCATTAGAGGGACCATAATTAGCCGCCGGCCTCAGCGT
>JAPPPH010000229.1:2822-11306 GCA_028817635.1 Verrucomicrobiales bacterium
CTGCCCGGCAGCAGCAAACAACTCCCCCGCGACGGCCGTGTCATCGATGCATTCGAAGAACCCGAAAAAGCCGACGCCGTCATCGTACACCTCGAGATGGCGATTGAAACGGATGGCGGCGATGCGACCAACCGGCTCGCCGTCGGCATTGCGGGCAATAAAAAGTTGGGCGTCTGAGTGCTGAAAAAAATCGCCCCGTTCGCGATCCAGCCGCTTCATTTCCTCATTCCAGATCGGCGGCACCCACGGGGAATCGGTTGAATAAATCCGCAGCGGAAACCGGACGAACTCGCGCAATTGCGCGGGAGTCTCGACTGTTTCAATGCGGAGCACGGCCAAGTGCTTAGTTGAAAAACAGGCGCGTTGAAACTAAAACCACCCCGAAATGTTGGATCGAAAAAAATTTGTGACCGGTACAATCGTCGCCGCGTTGGCGATGGCCGCTTGGCCAAGCGCGGTTTTCGCCAAGGGACAGGAGGAGTTCCTCTCCCGCGTGCGGCAGTTGACCTTTGAAGGGCGACGCAGTGGCGAGGGGTACTACAGTGCGGACGGCTCCAAGCTAATTTTCCAGAGCGAACGTGAGGTGGGCAATCCGTTTTACCAGATTTACACCATCGATTTTGAGACCGGCGATTCCGCCCGTGTCTCCCCCGGGCACGGCAAGACGACCTGCGCATTTTTTCATCCAAGCGGCAGGCGCGTGCTGTTTGGCTCGACGCATCACGATCCGCAGGCCAAGGCCAAGCAGAAGGCGGAACTCGACTTCCGCGCCTCCGGCAAACAGCGCCGTTACTCGTGGGATTACGACGAGTCGATGGACATCTTCACCGCCAACCCAGACGGCGGCGACCTTCGACGGCTCACTTCCGCCAAGGGCTACGATGCCGAGGCCGGCTTCTCGCCGGACGGCAAAAAAATTGTCTTCTGTTCCACCCGCAGCGCCTACGCGGATAACCTGACTGCGGAGGAGAAAAAACTGCGCGAGATCGACCTGTCGTACTTTGGTGAAATTTACATCATGAACGCCGACGGCTCCGGCCAGACACGCCTGACAAACTCGCCCGGTTACGATGGCGGCCCGTTTTTCTCGCCTGACGGCCAGCGCATTGTCTGGCGCCGATTCAACAAGGCCGGGGCGGTGGCGGAGATTCATACAATGAAACTCGACGGCTCGGACGTGCGACAGGTTACCCGCTTCGACTCAATGTCTTGGGCGCCGTACTTTCATCCCTCGGGCGAATACATCATCTTTGCGAGCAACAAGCTGGGCTTTACCAACTTCGAACTGTACCTCGTCGATGCGCTTGGCCAACGCGAGCCGGTGCGCGTGACTGAGCGGGAAGGGTTTGACGGGTTACCGGTCTTTTCGCCCAACGGCAATCAACTTTGCTGGACGTCCAATGCCACGGCGGAAAAACAGTCACAATTGTTCCTCGCAAAGTGGAACCACGAAGGGGCACTGGCTGCGCTTGGCCAAGCGCCCAAGCGCAAGACAGCCAGAGTGGTTGGCTCGCCATCCATCACAGAGGCGGACATCAAGCGGCACGTTGCCTACCTGGCCTCAGACGAACTGGAGGGGCGCCGCACCGGCAGCGAAGGCATTCGCAAGGCGGCCGACTACATTCGCAACGAACTCGCCGGGGCCGGGCTGCAACCGCTTGGCACCAAGGCCGGGAGTTTCAACCACGAGTTTGAATTCACCGGGGGAGTGGAACTAGTGAAGAAAAACAACCGGATGATCCTACGGGGGCACACCGGCGAAGATCACGCGTTTGAGTTGGACAAGGATTTCCGGCCTTTGGCCTTTTCGGCCAACGGCGAAATTGAGGGCGAGGTGATCTTCGCCGGGTACGGCCTGACCAAGCCGGGCAAACTCGGCGTCGGCTACAATTCGTACGGCGACCTCAATGTGAAGGACAAGATCGTGATGGTGCTGCGCTATGTGCCGGAGGATATCTCGGTGGATCGCCGGCAGGAACTCAACCGCTACGCCGGGCTGCGTTATAAAGCACTGCTCGCGCGCAACAACGGAGCCAAGGCGCTGCTCGTCGTCACCGGCCCGAATTCGCCCAACGCAGGCAAGCTCGCCAGCCTGAGCTTTGACACCAGCATGGCCGGCGCCGGGCTGCCGGTGATCTCCATCAGCGGCGAGATGGGCAATTCGCTCGTGCAGTTTTACGGCAAGTCATTGAAGGAGCTGCAGACTTCGCTCGACAAGGAAAACCCGCACGCGGTGCACGGGCTGTCGCTGCCGGGAATCGTGCTGAACATCAAGACGCACATCAAACGCATCCGCAAAAAGGACAACAACATCGTCGCCGTGCTGCCCCCTGCCGGGCAGGCGTCGGCCGGCTCGGAGACAGAGTACGTCATGCTCGGGGCGCACTACGATCACCTTGGCCGGGGCGAGACCGGTGGGTTTCGCATCAAGGGTGAGGAAGGCATGATCCACAACGGCGCCGACGACAACGCCTCCGGTGTCTCGACACTGCTCGAGATGGCGGCGCAGTTGGCCAAGCGCCGCGAGACGCATCCACAGGAGTTTCAGCGTGGGGTGATCTTCAGTTTTTGGTCCGGCGAGGAACTGGGCCTGATCGGCTCCGACCGCTACGCCTCCAAGCCGACGGTCGACCTCAAGCAGGTGATTGCGTACCTGAATTTCGACATGGTTGGCCGGCTGCGGGAAAACAAGCTGACTCTGCAGGGCGTCGGTTCGTCGAGCATCTGGAAAAAACTGATCGAGCGCAGGAACGTGCTTGCCGGGTTTGACCTCACGCTGCAGCAGGACCCGTATCTGCCGACCGATACCACCTCGTTTTATCCCAAGGGCATCCCGGTGCTGGCCTGGTTTACGGGCAGCCACGAGGAGTACCACCGTCCGGCCGACGATCCCGACACACTCAACTACGAGGGGATCGAGCGCATCACCCAATTCGCCAGTAACATGGTACGCGACCTCACCAAGGGCGGCGAACGGCCGGACTACGTGAAGGTTGAGAAATCGACCAAGGGCGGCAGCCGCGACGCGATCCGTGTCTACCTCGGCACCATCCCCAACTACGCCTCGGAGGACGTTAAGGGCGTGCTGCTCTCCGGCGTACGCGGCGGCGGCCCGGCGGACAAGGCAGGGCTGAAGGCAGGCGACATCATCGTCCGATTTGCCGGCAAGGATATCGAGAACATCTACGACTACACCTACGCGCTCAATGCGGTGAAGGTCGGCAAACCCATCGAGATCGAGGTGCTGCGAAAAGGCAAACGCATCAAGCTCACCGTCACGCCGGTCTCGCAGAGGTAACCCTCACGCACTGCCCCAGTCTTGGGCGATCATCTTGACGTAATCCTGCGGTAACTCGAAATGCCGCGCCCCGTGCAAGATGCCCCGCAGGTAATCCGGCCGCGGCTGGCCGTGCTCGCAGACCGGGTCGATATAAACCAACGCCTCAACCGGTTGCCCTTGATGCAGGACAGTCAGTGTGTCCTTGTAATACATTCCCTCGTCGACTGCCTCGTAGATGTCCAACGAGTCGATGTGCTCCTCAGTGAGCGACCACAGCACGCCGTACGTCATCGCGCCCGGCTCGGCCTCGATGGTGGCGTAGGTTCGGGTATTGATGAGGAAACGCCAATCGTGCAGTGCCGCTTGGCCAAGCGCTTGGCCACCGGGGCAGCGTGACTCCATTTGCGCCGGGCTCATGTTTGACCCGTAGGCAAAATAAATTATGCCGCCCCTGTCCATGTCGTGCCGCTTGGCCAAGCGATCAGACCTCAACTACGATCAGGTCACTGCCACTGCTGCCGATGACCTTGACCGGGACGCCGGAGTCAACCATCTCGCCCTGCGTGATCACACTGCGAAGGTCGTTGCCGATCAGCGCCTTGCCCCCGGGATTGAGCGGCGTGGTGGTCGTGCCGACCTCGCCCTGCCGCGATTCCACCTCCGCGGCTACGGCCGCAACGGACTCCGAGCCGCTGGTCGTTAGTGAGCCAAGCTGTGAAAAGTAGCTCGAGTGCGGCAACCACTTGCTCAGACCCCAGAGCAGCGGGATGGACAGGAGAAACGCGATCGAGAGATCCGTCATGGGCCTGGAAAAATCCGGCATGGCAAAGTCGATGCCCTCGACCGGAGGTGCCTCGCCCTCAACCGGCGTGGCCGGGAACCACGGCAGGTTCGGATAAACATCGGTCATGCCCATGACCAGTGAAATGAGGATGCACACCGCACCGCACATGCCTGCGACCATCGTGCCCGGCACAAGGAAAATCTCAACCGCAATCAACGCGATGCCGAGGATGAAAATACCGACCCACTCGATCCCGGCCAGACCGGATACGTATCCACCGAAAAAGTAGACCATCAACGCCACGATACCGATGCCGCCAAACACCCCGAAGCCAGGCGTCTTAAACTCGATGTACAGGCCGGCGATGCCAATCAGAAGCAAAAGCGGGCTGATTGCAGCGATCCATGTGCCCAACTCCTCCGCGCCCATCGGCTTGACGTCGACCCGTTTCGCGCCGGCGTATCCGAGTGTTTCGATCAACGCATCGATGCTTTCAACCGTTCCGGCGGAAAGCAGTGCGGTCTGCTCGTCACCATATTTTGCCTCCGCCTCGATGTTGGTCAGCGTGAGGATTTCGCCCTCGGCACAGATAATTTTGCCGTCCCGCTCCAAAGTCTTGGTTTTGTCGACCATCGCCTCGATGACGTCGATGGCGTACCCGTTTTTCTCAGCCTGCGTCCGTATCTTGGCTCGGATGGCGGAATTCATCTTGGCCTCCATAGTGGAGGGCAGCTCGGACGCACCGCCGCCCGGCCCCATCATGATCGGAGCAGCCGCCCCAATGACACTCTGCGGCGCCATATAGATTTGATCGGTCGAGACAGCGATGAATGCCCCGGCGGAATAGGCGTCTCTGTTGACGTACGTCACAGTCTCACCCTTGAACTTGTCGATAATGTCGAAGATTTCCTCGGTGATATCCACCCGGCCGCCGTTGGTTTCCATGTCGATGATCAGGCAGTCGGCCTCGGCCTCCATCGCCTCCTTCACCCCGCGTCGAATGACATAGAGAATCGGCGGCATGATGTCGTCCCGCACCGGTATGACGTAGACGGTTTTTTGTGTGGCCGCTTGGCCAAGCGCTTGGCCATCGGCATTCGTGGCCGGTTCAAGGGTCTGCAGTTTCTCGACCGTCTCAACGCCCCCGCCGCCCTCGCCGCCCCCGTCTTCCTGCGCTTGGCCAAGCGGTAGCACGGCAGACAGGAGTAAAAGCGGAATGATTTTTTTCCAGCCAGTTTTCATGGGCTTCAAAATAACGGCGGAGACCGTCGGCGGCAAGCCTGCCCAAGAGTGTGACGTTGCCAAACAAGGCACCGGTCAACTATGCTTCGTCGACTGCGCCCGCAGCGCCCGGATGTCCGACTTCAAAATCCAATTCAAGGTCTTCGAAGGCCCGATGGATCTCCTTCTGTTTCTTGTCAAGAAACAGGAGGTGGATATTTATGAGGTCAACATGACCGAGCTGGCGACGCAGTTTCTCGAATACGTGGAGATGATGAAGCGGCTCGACCTTGAGTTGGCAGGGGAATTTATCGTGATGGCCTCTGCACTGATGTACATCAAGAGCCGCGAACTGCTGCCGGTTGACCAGCAGGTGGAGGTCGAGGACGAAGAGGAACTTGAGGACCCGCGTTGGGAGCTGATCCGCAAACTCGTCGAGTACAAGAGGTTTAAGGACATCACCGGAGACCTGCAAAAGCTGGAATTCGAGCAGGAGAAAGTTTACACACGGCGCCCGGGGAGCATCCCGCTCGATCCGTTGCCGATGGAGAACCGCCTCGAGGCGAGTATCTTCGACCTGATCGGCGCGGTGGACGAGGTGCTCCAGAGGTACAACCACCGCGAGGCGGCCAAGCGTGAGATCGTCGATGACCAATGGAGCGTCAGCGAAAAGATCGTGGTCATCCGCCAGCGCCTGGGCGAGGCGGGCCGGCTGAAGTTCTCGGAGTTGTTCGAAGGCAGCGGAAGCCGCGGCGAGGTGGTCGCCACGTTTTTGGCACTGCTTGAGTTGATCCGTCTCAAGCATCTACTGGCCTCACAGGGCGAAGTGTTCGGCGAGATAGAAATCGTCGTCGCACCGGTTGAAATGCAGCGGATCGTACCCGGAGAGCCGGTGGCAGAAACAGTGGAAGCGCAATAGAGTGGAGCTGAAGGAAATACTCGAGTCGATCGTCTTCTCGGCACAAAAGCCGATGAGCATCGGTGAACTGCGCACCGTACTGCGCGACACGCCGGAAAAACTTCCCGACGAAAAACACACGAGCGAGTTCGCCAATGCCACCGCGCGTGCGGTGGAGAAGGCACTCGAGGAACTGGTCGTCGAACACGACAACGCCAACCGAAGCTATCGCTTGGCCTGCGTGGGTGGCAACTGGCAATTCGTGACACGACCGGACTTTGCCCCGTGGCTGCAGGTACTCGTCGGGGCCAAGCCGCGTCCGCCCAAGCTGTCCCAGCCGGCACTTGAGACGCTGGCCATCGTGGCCTACCGGCAACCGATCACCCGGGCCGAGATCGAGCAGATTCGCGGCGTGGCAGTCGATGGCGTGGTCGCCACGTTGGTGGAACGCGAGCTGATTGAAATAAAGGGCGAAGCCGAAGCCCCGGGCCGACCCAAGCTTTACGGCACCACCCAGTTTTTCCTCGAACACTTCGGATTGAAGAATCTTGAGGAACTCCCGGCTGCGGAGGAACTGCGCCGGATACAGGTTGAGTTGGCCACTGCCGCCAAGCCGGAGGACAGCGACCAATCCCAACTCGATTTCGAGGCCGCCCCGGCGGAAGAATCTCAAGAAGAATCACCGGCAGAAAACGATGAGAAACCGGAGGCCGAGGAAGATGAGTTCGATGAAGACGACGAGGAGGAGTATGATGACGATGACGACGAGGAGGAGGAGGACGAATAGCCCATGAGCCTCGAGGAACATCGCAAAGGCATCGATGCCATCGACAAGAAACTGGTCAAGCTACTGAACGAGCGCACCGAACACGCGCTCGCGATCGGCGCGATCAAACTCAAGGCCGGCGAGGAAATCTACGCACCGCACCGTGAGCGGTTGATCTTTCAGCGCTTGGCCAAGCTCAACAAGGGACCGGTGCCAGACGAGGCGATGCAGGCGATCTATCGTGAGATCATGTCCTGCTCGTTGTCGCTGGAGAAGTCGCTCACCATCGCCTACCTCGGCCCGGAGGCGACCTACACGCATCAGGCCGCCATCCGCAAGTTTGGTCACAGCCTCCGCTACGCCCCACAGAAAACCATTAAGGACGTTTTCTCCGAGGTGGAAAAGGACCGGGCCGACTACGGCGTGGTCCCGATCGAGAATTCAACCGAGGGCGTGGTCACCCACACGCTCGACCTGTTCGTGGAGAGCCCACTGAAAATCGTCGCGCAGATCGTGATGCCAATCCAGCACTGCCTCGTCCGGAACAACCGCCGCACGAAGGTTCGCAAGCTCTACTCGCATCCGCAGGCGCTGGCGCAGTGCCGCGTTTGGCTGCAGCAAAACCTGCCCTCGGTGGAGGTCATCGAGGCGTCCTCCACCACACGTGCCGCCGAAATGGCCGCAGCGGACAAAACCGCAGCCGCCATCGCCGGGTCACTCGCTGCGGAGCGTTACAACCTGCAGATCTTGGATCATAACATCCAGGACAACGCCTCGAACGCCACGCGCTTTTTCGTCCTCGGCAGAAAGTGCAGTCCCTCCACGAAGAATGACCGCACCAGCCTTGTCGTTGGGATCGAGGACAAGGTCGGAGCACTGCATCAGGTTATGGCGCCGTTCCGCAAACACCGGCTGAACATGACCAAGATCGAGTCCCGGCCCAGCAAGCGCAAGGCGTGGGAATACCTGTTTTTCATCGATTGCGACGGCCATCTTGAAGACAAGAAAGTGGCCAACGCCATCAATGAATTGGATCGGATAAGCCGGTTCGTCAAGGTGCTCGGATCGTACCCCAACGCGGAGTAAGCCATGTCCCATCTCAAGCGGGCCAGAGAAGTTTTTGATGTCGAGCTCGCCGCCGTGAAGGCGGTACGGGGCAGGCTCAATGCCACGTTTGACAAAGCTGTGGCGCTGATCACGTACGCCTTGGCCAATCGCAACAAACTGGTCGTCGTTGGCGTGGGCAAGTCAGGCAACATCGGCCGTAAGATCGCCGCAACCTTCACCAGTACCGGTGCACCGGCTGTGCTACTGGACAGCGTCGATGCGCTTCACGGCGATCTGGGCATCCTCAACGACGGCGACATCGTGCTGGCTCTCAGCTACTCCGGCGAGACGGACGAATTAATCGACCTTCTCCCGGCAATGAAACGTTTTTCCGTTCGAGTCATCGCCATCACCAGCGCCCCGAAGTCCACGCTTGGTCAACACGCTGACGTGGTGCTCAACGTAAAGGTGCCGAAGGAAGCCTGCCC
>JAPPPH010000430.1 GCA_028817635.1 Verrucomicrobiales bacterium
GACATCGCCCCGTACATCAGCAACCCATGACCGGGAAATGTGCAGACGTAGGGATAAACGCCGGGCGATTTCGGGGCAACAAATCTCAGTACGTGACTCGAATCCGGCTTCAGCACCGGCGTGGAAAACAGGACTGAGGCAAGATCGGGCACCCAGTTTTTGGCATCCCCCTCCGTGCCAAGCGCCAGCGCCGCGTTGGCCACGGCCTCGCGCTGCCCGGGCTTGGTCAGGACGAGGTTGTGCGCCATGTCGTCGTTATTCACCAGCTTGAGTTCCACCTTTGAGGCAGGCTTGGCCTCGAACCGGACGACGTCGTACTGCAACCCGGCCTTGGCGTTGATCGTCACGCGGATTGGTTCCGCTTGGCCAAGCGTGGCCGAACTGGTCAGGCACAACAGGCCAAGCGCAACGCACGTTCGTTGAATGATAGTTTGCTTCAAAACTGGAATCCCAATCGGTGGCCACGAAAGATAGCCAAGCCCCCGTCGATGTCGATTCCGTTTCACGCCTGGCCAAGCGGCATGAGGTTGCCGCTTTCATCAAACGCCATCGGTTCCGCTTGGCCAAGCGCCTCGAGCGAGGCGTGCCCTGTCACCTCGTCTTCCAGCGCGGACGACAGCTCGAGTTGGCCAAGCGAAAGAGTGTCACGAATGCGAACGATCCGCGCCTTGGCCGGGTCGGGATCCGGGAGCGAAGCCAGCATCGCCCGGATGGCCTCGGCGTCAGCCTCAAAGTCCATTGGCAACTTGGCGCACTGCACCGACCGCGCGGTGATCACGTTCGTCCGCAACGCCTCGGCATCCACTTCCGCGATCAACCGACTGGTGGTCGCCTCGGCCATGCCAATCCCGATGGCGTTGCCGTGCGTTTCCGGGGTCAGGCCCCTCACGAAAATCCGCCAGATGAACGGCTTGTCCTGCGATTGACCGGGCGTGAGGTGAAACCCATGCACACCGCGACCGATCACGTTGGTGTCCATGCCGGTGCCGCTGATATTTTTCCCGATTTGATCAACGATCAGCAGGTCGATCTCATCAAACGGCAGCGCCGGCATCAACCGCTGCGCCTCCGCACACAACTCCGGTTCGCGAGTGGAGATCGCTTCCGCCGGGACAACTTCAAGCCTCGCAGTTTCGTGCAACGCGTTTTCAACCAATGCCACGCCGCCAAGAACCGGGGCTCTGTCAAAAATCACTCTGGCCAGATCCTCCAACGACTCCTCGTAGCCCAGTGTCAACGCGCCTGCGTGATACGCCGATGCCCCCGCGTGCTTACCAAGGCCGACCACCAGCATCTTGGTCAGGCCACTGCCCATCAACCCGTTGAAATCGGTGTGCGGCTTCACACGGTTGATCACAAATACACCGTCCGCAGCGATCGCCTCGCGGCTCCAGAGAACCTCGCGGCCTGCTGCCGACACGCCCAGCGGCGCGACCTCCATCGATGGCCGGATCGGCACGCCCATCGACTTCTCAGCCACCCCGTACCCGGCGAGCAACGCCAGTTGCCCCTCCGGCGTAGCGCCACCGTGGCTACCCATTGCGGGGATGATGAAGGGCTTCGTACCGGTTTTTTTCAATTCGGCGATGACCAAAGAGACAATCTCAGACAGGTTGGAGATGCCGCGGCTCCCCACTCCCACAGCCACGCTCATGCCCGGCTTGAGCCGGGGTTTTATCAATTCAAAACCACTCGACACAGCAGATTCAAAATCCACCGGCGGCGTGGATTCAAACCTCTGCTGCACCGCCAGCATGGTTGGAAAATCGTGGCTCATTAACTGCCGCCATCCAACGAAAGCGCTTGGCCAAGCGCGAGCTTTTTCTTGCCCCGTCCGCTTGGCCAAGCGAAGCTGCGCGCACCTCGGGATCACTCAAAAAATGAATATCAAAAAAATCGACCGACGCCATTTTCTTGCCACTGCAGCCACTGCCGGAGCCGGCCTAGCCACCGCCACCGCACGCGACTGGAGCGGCAATAAACCGACCCGCTATCCGGATCCCGACCTCATTTCGCTGGATCCACGATTCGACAAGTACAAGCTCGGCAACACACCCCTCCAACGCCTTTACACCAACCCCAACACGCTTTGGACCGAGGGCTGCGCTTGGAACGGCGT
>JAPPPH010000328.1 GCA_028817635.1 Verrucomicrobiales bacterium
CTCAGCTTCATGGGGAAGTGTGTTTGTCGTTATCGGGGTGAGGGGTCTCACGGAATGTGAGTTGGAGTGTGACTGCCTCCATAAGTTCGGAAGCAGATTCTTCGACGTCCAAAACGAACGTATTGATCACACTCGAAAAATAGTTAAATGCCATGTAGGCGGGTATGCCGACGATAAGGCCAAAACAGGTTGTTAGAAGGGCGACTTGTATGCCGGCAGCCGCAGCTTGAATAATGTTACCGCCGCCAGTTTTGTCCATTTCGACAATGTCACTGAACGCAACAATCATGCCCTGAACGGTACCGAGAAAACCGACCATCGGCGCTACGCTGGCAACAATCGCCAACATGGGAAGGTGGCGCTCGAGCGCTGCCAGGATGTGTGCTCCGTAGGACTCCATGCTCTTGATGACCTTTTCCTCAAGTCGGGCAGGGTCGTAATTAAGTTTGCTCAAGACCAAGTATTTTCTCAGGCCGTTGCCCAAGATGGCGGCTACGGGGCCGGACGATTGTTCGCATCGATTCAGTGCCTCCTCGATTTTGTTTTCCGCCAAATCATTCAGGACCGTTTTTTTCAATTCGGAGCAATCGCTTCCTAGCATCTTAAGACTGCGCCATCGCTCGATGATGACTGCCAGTCCGACCAGAGCCATCAGCAGAATGGGCCACATGAATGGGCCTCCCTCTATTAGGAGGCCCATAGCGCCCGTATCGAAGAATTCCGAAAGAGCTGAAGGGGGTGTATCAGTCGTGGTAGCGGCTTCGGGCGGGGTGTTTGTGCCCGTGTCTTCGCCGATCTGAGCCAGTGTTAATGAATTCACCTGCATTGGTTGCAGGCGCAATTTAACAGGTGAAAGAAGCGATGTGAATCACTTCGAACACTTACTCCTCAAAGAAGAGAGCTTGGGCGTATTCGGCGGGCGAGAATGGTTGCAGATCATCGGCTTGTTCGCCAAGTCCGATGAATTTCACAGGCAGATCCAATTCGTTTTGGATGGCGACGACCATGCCGCCTTTTGAAGTGCCATCGAGTTTTGTGATGACAAGCCCGGTCAGTGGGACGGATTTATTGAATTCTCGCGCCTGATTTAGAGCATTGGAACCGATAGATGCATCCACGACCAACAGGGTTTCGTGTGGGGCGCCTTCGCACTTAGTGGAAATCACCCGGTGGAGTTTCTCAAGTTCGCGCATGAGGTTATGCTTGGTATGGAGTCGACCGGCGGTATCGATGAAAAGATAGTTCGATCCTTTGCTAAGGGCGGAGTTGACTGCGTCATGCGCGACGGCGGCCGGGTCAGCGCCGTATTCACTGCTGACTACCGGGATGTCGAGCCGGTTTCCCCAGAGGTTGAGTTGTTCAATCGCGGCAGCCCGAAAGGTGTCGCAAGCAGCTAGCATGGAGCTGGCACCTTCGGCCTTTACACGATTCGCCAACTTGGCTGCCGTTGTGGTTTTCCCCGCACCGTTAACGCCGACGAGTGAAACGACGGTGAGGTCATCGCGCTTGGCCAAGCGCTTGGTTTGTTCGCTGTCTGAGCCGAGATTTTCCTCCACTACTGATTGGGCAACCTGAATGACATCGCCTGCTTGGTTTCCTCCGGATTGGTATTTTTCCCGGACGGCGTCAACGATTTGTTCAGTTACGGCGAAACCCATGTCTGAGGCCAGTAGAACTGCTTCCAATTCCTCAGCATCATCCTCAGTGAATTTGGGTGACCGTGAAACAATTCGCTTCAATTCCCCGGATAATTTGGACTGAGTCTTTTGCAGCCCTGAAAAGAATTTTGAAAATAAACCCATTAAAAAGTTAGTTTGCGGATTGTGATCGGAGCCGCTTTTTCATTCGCTCAAGAATCTCGTAGGGGACTCGCACCGTTCCGATGAGAGGGTGACCCCTACCTGCGCCGTGGCAATCGGAGCCCCCGGTAATGATCAAACCGTATCGTTCAGCCATTTCACGGTATCGCTTGGCTGTGCTTTTCGGGTGTCGCGTATGCCAGCACTCAAGACCGTCGAGGCCTGCTTTCACCAAATCGGGAATCAGGTGGGGGAGTTTGTTAAGCCCCGTATGGGCCATCACCGCCAAGACTCCGGCTTGATTTATGAGTGAGAT
>JAPPPH010000302.1 GCA_028817635.1 Verrucomicrobiales bacterium
TGGTTAAGGTGCTGGCAACACCGCAGCCGCCGACTTCGATAGAAGTGCGTTGGCCAAGCGGCAAAACGACCCGCACATCGCTACCGGCCGGGTTGAAGGAAATCACGGTTTCATCGGATGGCAAGATCCTCCGACAGGTCACTCGATAACACTTGGCCAAGCGCTTGGCCAAGTTTTGGCTGGTGGGACCTCGCAGGGTCGCTACAATCACGTCCACCTAAATTTTACGACATATGAAATCAATCACATGGATTCCTCGTGCCGCCGTTTTGGCTGCGTTGTTGTTCGTTTCGCATTCTGCGGTTGAAGCAGGCAAGGCGCCCAAGGGCTTCACACCGCTTTTCAACGAAAAAGATCTGTCCGGTTGGTGGGGGTTGAAAACAGAGGACCCGGCCAAGTGGATGGCTTTGTCGCCGGAAAAGTTCGCGGAAAAGAAGGCGGCCAGTCTTAAGGACATCGCCAAACACTGGTCCGTGGACGGCGAGGAACTGGTCAACGACGGCCACGGTATGTACCTCACCACCGATAAATATTACGGTGATTTTGAATTGTTGGTGGACTACAAAACAGTCGCCAAGGCGGACAGCGGAATTTATTTGCGTGGCATCCCGCAGGTTCAAATTTGGGATTATACCAAGGAAGGTGGTAAGTGGAACATCGGGGCCGACAAGGGCTCCGGTGGGCTTTGGAATAACAGCAAGGGTGCCCCGGGCAAGGATCCCTCTGTGCTGGCAGACAAGCCATTTGGCGAATGGAACTCATTTCGGATCGTGATGGTGGGTGAACGTGTCTCGATCTGGTTGAACGGCAAGTTGGTTGTCAACCACGTTCGCTTGGAGAATTACTTCAATCGCAAGGGGCCGCTGCCGCGTACCGGCCCGATCCAGTTGCAAACGCACGGCGGGGAAATCCGTTGGCGTAATGTGTTCATTCGTGAGATTGGGACTGAGGAAGGCAATAAGTTACTGGCTTCCAAAGGAAAGAAAGGCTTCAAGACGGTTTTTAACGGAAAAGATTTTGCCGGATGGGCTGGCCCCACCAACAACTATGTTGTCAACGATGGTACAATCCAGTGCAAAAAGGGCAGTGGCGGAACCATTTATTACAACAAGGATTTGTCCGATTTTTCTGTCCGCTTCGAATACAAATTGCCGCCGGGTGGCAACAATGGCTTGGCGATCCGATATCCGGGCAGTGGCGACACAGCCTACGTGGGGATGTGCGAACTTCAAGTGCTGGACGACACGGCCAAGAAATACGCCAAGCTTCACCCGGCGCAGTACCATGCCTCCGCTTACGGTATGGTGGCGGCCGAGCGTGGATATCAGCGACCGGTTGGCGATTGGAATTTCCAGCAGGTCACGGTTGTGGGTTCCACGATCACCGTCGAGATGAATGGCACTCGTATTCTTGTCGCTGACTTGGCGAATGTAGAGAAGCCGATGTACGACATTAACAAATTCAAGGGGCGCCTGCGTAAGTCAGGGTTCTTTGGCTTTGCCGGTCACGGGGATGCTGTTTCCTTCCGGAACGTTCAAATCAAATCACTGAAATAACCGGGCGTGCCTGAATTAGATGGCGTGAAAAACACTCCTTCGCCCCGGTTTACCAAGGTGATCTTCACCATCGGCCCGGCAACGGTCGATGTGGATGTCCTGCGGCGAATGATCCGCAAGGGGGTTGATGTTTGCCGCATTAACATGGCACATGCGTCTCACGACTGGACGCAAAAGGCTGTCGCTGCCGTACGCGAGGCCTCCGAGGTGGAGGGGCAAAGGGTATCACTGTTGATGGACATCAAGGGGCCGGAAGTGCGAACCGGCCACGTTGATGTTCCCATTGAGTTGTCCAAAGGGCAGTTGATCGACCTGACACAATTCTCTGAGGCAGCGCCAGAAGGGGAGATCCCGGCAGTCGACATCAACTATCCCGCGTTGATCGACGAAGTGGACGTCGGAGACGTGCTGTTGATTGACAGCGGATTGATGCGGTTCGAGGTGGAGGAGTTACTCATCGATCGGCTTCGTTGTCGCGTGGTAATCCCGGGAAGCATGGGAAGTCGGCGGCATATCAACATCCCTGGAAAAAAGATCAATCTACCGGCGAT
>JAPPPH010000428.1:0-1828 GCA_028817635.1 Verrucomicrobiales bacterium
CCATCACTGGACAGTGGCGCGAGTTCGCCAAGTTTAAGGAAGACTCCCGCGGTGCAACCGCCCCGGGTGCTATCGATCAGGTTGTCATCGGCAGCCACGTCACGACCACTGCGGTCAAGTGGGGCAACTCAATCATCATCCCCTCCGGCGAGAGCAGCCCGGGCATCCGCACGCCGAACATTTGGAAGATCGACCTCGCCGAGCCGGCACGGAATTTTGGCGCGGCGAACTGGGTGGTGCTGACTCTTTACATGGGCGTGCTCATCGGGATCGGTGTCTTTTTTTCCCGACGCAACAAGTCGGCTGAGGACTTTTTCGTAGCCGGAAAACGCGTCGTCTGGTGGGCGGCCGGGCTGAGTATTTTCTCCACGATGCTCAGCGCGATCACCTATCTGTCCATCCCCGCGAAGGGCTACGCCACCAACTGGACGTGGTTCCTCTTCAACATGGCCATCCCGATCATGGCGCCGGTGATCATTTTTTGCTTCCTCCCCTTCTATCGTCGGCTGGGCATCACGAGCATTTATGAATTTCTCGAGATGCGTTTCGACTCCGGTTTGCGTAAGCTGGGCAGCGCGAGTTTTGCCATCTTCCAGCTCGCGCGCATGGGCATCGTGATCCTGCTGCCGGCGCTGGCGTTGTCGGCGGTGACCGGTTGGGACGTGAAATACTGCATCATCGCGATGGGCGTGCTGAGCACCATCTACACCGTGCTCGGTGGCATCGAGGCGGTCATCTGGACGGATGTCATCCAGACGGTGGTCCTTATCGGCGGCGCGTTGGTGGCGTTCGTCATCATCGTCGGAGAGGTCGATGGAGGCTTCTCCACCATCTACAGCGAGGCGGCGAGGCAAAGTAAATTTGAGATGGTGAACACGGAATGGAAGTTCATCAACGGCATCGACACAATCTGGGTGATCATCCTCGGCGGCATCTTCGCGCAGATCCTGAGTTACGGCACCGACCAGGCGGTCGTGCAGCGTTACCTCACCACGCCAACTGAAAAGGAAGCCGCCAAGGCGATCTGGACCAACGCCTTGCTGAGCGTCCCGGTGTCTTTCCTCTTTTTCGGGGTCGGCACGGCGTTGTTCGTCTACTACCAGCAGCAACCGGCCAACCTCGAGCCGCTTTCGAAGATCGACCAAATTTTCCCGCACTTCATTTTGCACCAGATGCCGGCCGGTCTCGCCGGGCTTGTGATTGCTGGCGTGTTCGCCGCGGCAATGTCGAGCCTCGACTCGAGTATGCACTCGATCGCCACCGCGTTCACCACCGACTTTCTCTCGAAAGGCCGCGACAGCGATTCCATCCTGCGCCTGGCCAAGATCATCACTTTGATCCTCGGTGTGCTCGGTACCGTCTCCGCACTCTACATCGCGTCACAGGACAGCAAAAACCTGTGGGACACGTTGATGGGTTACGTGGGGCTGATTCTCGGCACGCTGGGTGGCCTGTTCACGCTGGCCATCTTCACCAACCGAACGGCGAGCGTGCACGCGTGGATCGGTGTCGGTGTGGCGACCATCGTGTTGTACCTGGTGAAGTTTCACACAGATACCCATCTGCTGACGATTGGTGCGGTCGGCACGGTATCCTGTTTTGTCGCCGGCTGGCTCGCCAGCCTGATCATCCCAGCACCGACAAAAGACCTCACCGGCCTGACCTGGGCCCAGCGCAGGAACGAATAATAGAACGCAGATTTTCAGGATAGATGGGATAAGCAGGATCACCCCGATCCTGAAATTTGCGTCATCTGAGTCCCGTTTTCTAAAATCCGTAGCGTCAAACCAAGCGCTTGGTCTAAACCGGGCAGCACACGCCGCTGGCG
>JAPPPH010000428.1:1838-2104 GCA_028817635.1 Verrucomicrobiales bacterium
GGACGCTGGTTTGTTGTTTTTGGCGAGCTGCATGCGCTCCCCACCTGCGCTTGGCCAAGCGGCGTGGTGATTTTTCAAACTTGGCTTCGCCGAGTCGGTGGGGTACTCACTTGGCCACCCCGGAACCCCGGTTTTTTACCGGATCCACACCCGGGTATTTTAGTGAACATGACTTACCGAGACACACTCGCCGCATTCGCCGCACTGGCTCTGGCAACGACCTCCGCGCTTGGCCAAGCGGGAGACGGAAAGGACAAAAAAGGGAC
>JAPPPH010000139.1 GCA_028817635.1 Verrucomicrobiales bacterium
ACTGAGGGCCATCGTATCATCGCCGAGGCGATTCAGCAGATGTGGAAGAAAAACCTGAACATCAACGTGACACTTCAAAATCAGGAATGGAAAGTGTACCTCGACCGCCAACGCGAGATGGATTACCAGGTGAGCCGTGCCGGCTGGACCGGGGACTACCCCGACCCGAATACTTTCCTCGATATGTGGACGTCGTGGAGTCAGCAAAACCAGACCGGCTGGTCCAAGCCGGAGTACGACGCGCTGATCCGCAAGGCCGCAGTCACCAAGGATCCCGCTGCGCGGCTCGAGGTGTTTCAACAGGCGGAGGAAATCCTAATGGACGAACTGCCGATCATCCCCATCTACATTTACACCCGCGTCTATGCGCTGCATCCCGCGGTGAAAAACTGGCATGCCAACGTGCTGGATCATCATCCGTGGAAGCATGTGGACCTCGACCTGAGCAAGTTGAAAGAATAGGTACCGACCCACCCCGCTTGGCCAAGCGCAGGCACGATGTTCGTTTTCATCCTACGGCGAGTCCTTGAGACCATCCCGGTATTGCTGTGCGTCGCGGCAATGACGTTTTTCATGTGCCGCCTGGCCCCGGGAGGCCCGTTTGACGATGACAAACAGGTCACAGCCGAAGTGCGCGAGCAGTTGAACAAGCAATTCAACCTGGACAAGCCACTGTATGTTCAATTCTACCAGTACCTGGTCAATCTCCCGAAGCTGCAGTCATTCAAGTATCCCAACCGAACGGTCGGTGACATCATCAAGCAAAAGTTTCCTGTCTCGTTCAAACTCGGTTTTTTTGCCATCACGATCGCGCTTGGCATTGGGGTTCTGTTCGGCGTCATCGCCTCGCTAAAGCCCAACTCGTTCATTGATTACATTCCTTCCTCCCTCGCGATGATCGGGATCTGTCTGCCGACATTCGTGATGGGGCCGCTGCTCATGTTGGTTTTCTCTCATGACGTATTGAGAATTGAAGATCTTCTTATAAAGCTCAACTTGGACGGGCCAAAATACCCTCTCCCTGCCACCGGGTGGGGTGGTTTTGATGGGGATGCATGGTTTTCTCGAGACATGATCCTGCCGTCGCTGACGCTTGGCCTCTTTTACGCCGCCTACATTTCGCGGCTCACCCGCGGTGGCATGCTTGATATTTTGACGCAGGACTACATCCGCACGGCCAAGGCCAAGGGGGCTTCCGGCCTGCGTGTAATTTTTAAGCACGCGATGCGCGGTGGCCTGCTCCCGGTGATCAGCTTCATGGGACCGGCGGTGGCCGGGTTGATCGCGGGATCGTTCGTCATCGAGACCATTTTCAATATTCCCGGCCTCGGTAAGGACTTCGTCCAGAGCGCGTTCAACCGGGACTACACGCTGGTGCTCGGGGTGGTGATGTTTTACGCGACACTCATCGTTCTGCTCAACCTGGTCGTTGACATCCTGCAGGTCACCCTCAACCCGAAACTCAAGTTCGATTCCTGACCTGTGACAGAGCCCACAAACCAGGCCAAGCCAAGCGCTCTCGATCAGGTCGAGAAGGGTGAATCGCTTTGGGTTGGTGCCTGGCACCGGCTTCGCAAAAACAAGATGGCCCTCGTCGGCGGCACGTTCATTCTGCTGCTCGTCGGGTTGTCATTCATCGGGCCATTTTTTCTCGAGGACAACTACTACACGCATCAGGAGCTGGACCTAAAAATGAAGGCACCCGGTGGGGAGTACATTTTGGGCACCGACCACCACGGGCGTGATCAGCTTGGCCGGATCATCAAGGGCGGCCAAATCTCGCTGATGGTCGGCCTCGTGGCCACGATCGTCTCCCTGACGATCGGGATCGGCTACGGGACGATCTCCGGTTATTTCGGTGGAAACATCGACCGCTTCATGATGCGTGTTGTCGACATCCTCTATTCGCTGCCGTTTACCATATTCGTGATTTTGCTGATGGTATTCGCCAAGGACCTGGGCGACTCGATCGATGTCTGGTTCAAGGCGCGTGGTTCCGACTTTTCCATCTTCGGCCAGTGGAACATGCTGCTGTTATTTGTTGCCATTGGCGCGGTCGAGTGGCTGACCATGGCCCGCATCGTTCGCGGTCAGGTAC
>JAPPPH010000447.1:0-697 GCA_028817635.1 Verrucomicrobiales bacterium
CATCGGAATACTACTCACCGGCACACTTCTTCTCAGCTTGACCGAAAACCGTCTTGCGGCGCACGACAGTGACGATCACAAAAACGGTAAGCCCAACAAAGACGAACTGCCCCGCGTCCTGATCTTTTCAAAAACAGCCTGGTACCGCCATCCTGCCATCCCGGAGCTGAATAGTTTTCTCGTGCAACTCGGCGGAAAATACGGCGCGCAGTTTGACGTCTCCGAGTCGCCGGAGGATTTTTCCCGTCTGCACCTCTATCAGGCCGTGATCTTCAATAGCACCACCGACATCGGCAACTCACTCAACGAAAAACAGCGCAAACAACTCAAGGACTGGTTTCAGGCCGGGGGCGGCATCATGGCCCTCCATGCGGCGGCGGTGCACCACAACACCTGGCCGTGGTGGACCAAGCTCGTCGGCTGCGACTTCAACAGCGACTCCGATTTCGTCAAGGCCAAGCTCATCGTGGACCCGGAAAACAAGGATCATCCGTCAGTGAAAGGCTATGGCCCGGAGTTTTACTACACCGCCGACTGGACCAACCACGACAAATCCGTCACCGGCCTGCCCGGCGTGAAGGTACTGCTGCGAATCGACGAAACCAGCTACGACCCGGTCCGCGATTACTTCAAGACCCGTGGTGGCAAGCCGATGGGCAAGGATCATCCTGTGAGCTGGATTCGGGAATTCGAGGGT
>JAPPPH010000447.1:707-10063 GCA_028817635.1 Verrucomicrobiales bacterium
TTTCTACACCGAGATCGGCCACGAGGTAAAATCCCTCGACACCAAATTCGGCCACCAGCACCTCATGGAAGGCCTCCGCTGGATCACCAAAACCAAGCGCTTCCACCGCGATCCGAAGAAGAAATGATGGAATAAGACTTGGCCAAGCGCTTGGCCAAGCGCGAAGCAAAGGTAAGAATTATTTTCCTTACTTTACTTTCCTTACTTTTTTGGTAGTTTTTCTCCAGTGAAGGCAACCATGACTTCCAAGGGGCAAATCACGATCCCGATTAAACTCCGCAATAAACTCGGCCTAAAAACAGGCACGGTGCTTGAATTCGATGAAAACGCGCCCCACCTGAGTGCAAAGCGCGCGTTGGAATGGAGCAGTTTTGATGAGTTCGGCAGGGAAACAAAGGACCCATTCCCCGAGTTAACTGTACCGGAATTACTCGACGAACTTCGAGGCCCGGTCGAGCTCCCCAAAAAAACCGGCGATGAAAACCGCGATTGATTCGTCGGTTTTGTGGTGCCTGATCAAGCGTCAGCCGGGTTTCGAAAGCTGGCAGCAAGTTCTTTGGCGTGCGGGCCAAGATGGCGAACTAGTCGTCTGCCCAATTGTATTCGCCGAAATCTCCCCGGCATTTACATCCGCCACCCACACCCTACAAAATCTGCAAAAGATCGGTGTTCGGTACGAACAACTTGAACCGACTTCGGCGTATCTTGCAGGAGAAATTCATACGGCATATCGACAGGCGGGTGGGCCTCGCACACATATCCTGCCGGACTTCCTGATCGCCGCCCACGCACGGCGTCAGGCCGATCGTCTGGCAGCGGTTGATCGAGGGTATCTTCGGCACTACTTTCCCGATCTGCCGGTCCTTGCCCCCTGACTCAAACGCTGGACGCAGCCCGGTTTTCTGTGTTCCATCGCCGGCCAAGTGATGCGTTTTCTTCTCTGCACTCTTTTTGTTCCCCTTGCGCTTGGCCAAGCACTGTTGGCCCAGCCTGTGGATGGCCGCAACAAGCCAAGCGGTAAAAAGGCCCCAGTCGAAAGTCCGGACCTCGCACGGTACGCGCTTTTTGAAAAAACTGCGCCTCGGCCGGAAGCCACTTCACCAGTCGACACCCAACTTCCGCTCAAGGTTGAGCCGGGCATGAGCATCGCGCTCATTGGCAACACGCTGCTCGATCGCTCACAGGATTTTGGCTACCTCGAGACGCTCATTCAACAGGCTTACCCGGCTCATCGGTTGACGGTACGCAATCTCGCGTGGTCGGCGGACTCGCTCCACCACCAGCCGCGCCCGGCCAACTTCGCCGATACAGATCAGCATCTGGTTTTCGTCAAGGCCGACATCATATTTGCGGCGTACGGCTTCAATGAATCGTTCGCTGGGCCGGACGGCTTGGGCGAATTCAAGGCCAAGCTCACTGAGTTTGTGCAGGCGGCCAAGGCCAAGGCGTTCAACGGCGAGAAAGGACCGCAGCTCGTATTGCTCTCACCGATCGCCGGCGAAAACATCACCGGAGTCGACGCTGCGAAAAACAACAAAAACATCCGGCTCTACACCCGCGCCATGAGCGAGGTGGCCAAGGCGCAACAAGTCGGTTTCATCAACGTTTTCGATGCGACAAACAAGGCGATGCGTCCAACCGGAAATGACCTCACGTTCAACGGCTGTCATCTCAACGACGCCGGTTACCGACTGTTTGGCAGATTGGTTTTTGATGCGGCATTCGACAAGCCCACCCCGGTCGTCAACGAGGAAATCCGCGCGGCGGTGCTGGAGAAAAACAAACAATTCTTCCGCCGGTTCCGGCCGGTAAACACGTTTTACTACACCGGCGGACGAAACCGCAGCTACGGCTATCTCGACTTCCTCCCGGCAATGCGCAATTTCGATATCATGACCGCCAACCGCGATCAGCGCATCTGGGATATCGCGGCGGGCAAACAAGTTTCGCCGAAGATCGATGACTCAAACGTGCCGCCGTTGCCCGCGACCAAGCAGAGCCGCGGCGCGAATCGCCTGCTTTCGCCCGAGGACGAGTTGGGCGAGTTCGAGGTCGACCCAAGGTTTGACGTGACACTGTTCGCCTCCGAAACCGATTTTCCGGAACTGGCCTGCCCCATCCAGATGCGCTGGGACTCGCAGGGGCGACTGTGGGTCAGTTGCTCCACGACCTACCCGCACGTTTATCCTGGCAACGAACCGAACGACAAACTCATCATCCTCGAGGACACCGACGGCGATGGTCGCGCGGACAAGACCTCCGTCTTCGCCGATGACCTGCACATCCCGTTGTCGTTCGAGTTCGGTGACGGCGGAGTGTACGTCTCCGAGGAACCGCATTTCACTTTTCTAAAGGACACTGATGGAGATGGCCGAGCGGATTTCAGAGAAAAAGTGCTCACCGGTTTTGGCTGCGAGGACTCCCACCATGCGCTGCACGATTTCACTTGGACACCGGACGGCGACCTAATTTTCCGCGAGGGAATTTTTCATCACAGTCAGGTGGAGACGCCTTACGGCCCGGTGCGCCAGCGGGACAGCGGCTGGTTTCGGTTCGAGCCGCGCAGCCATCGGCTCACCGCATTTGGCACCCACATGAGCACTAATCCGTGGGGCGTCACATTCGACGACTGGGGCCAACACATGGCCAGCTACCCGATCTATGCACAGGCGTTCCACGCGCTCGACCCGGCCTACCCCGATCAACATCCGCGACCGGTCGGTCTGCACGCCTACTCCGGCACCTGCGGCCAGGAATTCGTCGACTTCCCCAACTGGCCGGAGGAGATGCAGGGCGGATTCGTCAAGGTACGCTACAAGCCGACCAACCGTGTCGAGTTCCATCGCTGGAACGAGTCCGACTTTGGCTTCACCGAGGAGTACGTCGGCAACATCGTTTTTTCAAAAAACCTCAGCTTCATTCCGGTCGATCTGCGCTACGGACCCGACGGAGCGATGTACGTCTGCGACTGGTACAACCCGGTCAAGGGCCACGCCCAATACTCGCTGCGCGACGAACGCCGAGATCGGGTCAGCGGCCGTATATTTCGCATCATGCCCAAGGGGGCCAAGCCGCAGCAGATGCCGCAAATTCACGGTGCGCCGCTTGGCCAACTGCTCGACATCCTGAAGCGCCCCGAGTACCGCTACCGCTACTGGGCCAAGCGCGAGTTGCGGGACCGCGACCCGGCCAAGACCAAGGCAGCCCTCGACGCCTGGGTGGCCAAACTCGACCCAACAGACCCACGCCATCGCCACCACCAAATCGAGGCCATCTGGCTTTATCGCGGCATCGGTGCCGTCAACACCAAGCTGCTCGCCGAGTTGCTCGAGTGCGACAACCACCACGCCCGCGCCGCCGCCGCGCATCAATTCCGCTACTGGCACGCACACTTCAAAAACGAGAAACAGATTCTCGCCCGGCTGGCCGGCGATCCCAGCACGCTCGTCCGGATGGAGACTGCCATCGCCACGAGCTACATCGGTACCCCGTGGGCACTCGAGGCGCTGGTGAAAATTTTGAACCAGCCGAACATCGGCCATCTCAGCTACGCCATCAACGCCGCGCTTGGTTCGCACACCATCAAGCCACTCTGGAGCGGCAACGCAGACGCTGCGACAAAACATCCCGGAATCGGCAAGTTCATCGCTGCGTTCACACTCCGGCAAAAAATGTCGCCCAAGAAACGCTACTCCGCACGGGATGCGGAGTTCGATAATCGCAAGGGGCTGAAGGTCGTCAAGATTGCGGCCGTGAAGGAGCGCATGCTTTTCGACGTCACACGCTTTGAGGTCAAAGCCGGCCAGCCAGTGCGGATCGATTTCACCAACCCGGACGCCACGGCGCACAACATCGTGATTGTCGCGCCCGGTGCCGAAGCCGAGATCGGAGAGGCCGCCAACGAGATGGCCAAGGATCCCAAGGAAGCCCAGCGCGGCCAGTATGTGCCCAAGTCAAAGAAGGTGCTGCATGCCACACGCATGGTCGCTCCGTTATCCGCCGAGTCGCTCCGCTTCATCGCGCCCAAGGAGCCGGGCGAGTACCCTTACCTCTGCACCTTCCCCGGCCACTGGATCATCATGAAAGGCACCATGGTGGTGAAGTAAGGTAGAAGGTTGAAGGGGGAAGGCTGAATCAACCAAGCGCTTGGCCAAGTGGAGGGTGGATTGGTGACTACTTTGTCTCCGGCATTTTTTTCGGACTCGCGGGCTCGTCCCTCCACGGCATGCCATGGATAAAAATGGAGGGACGAGCCTGCGAGTCCGCTTGGCCAAGCGTAAATGCTCAGGCCGTTGCGGCGGCGATGTCCTTGGCGCGCTTGGTCGCCTTGCGGCGGTCGTTGGCGTCGAGGATGCGTTTGCGGAAGCGCAGGTGGTTCGGGGTCACCTCGACCAGTTCGTCGTTGGCGATGTACTCGATCGCGCGCTCAATCGAAAAGTTGATAGGAGGGGTGAGCAGGATCGCCTTGTCCGCGCCGGAGGAGCGCATATTGTCGAGGTGCTTGGCCTTGGTCGGGTTCACCGGCAGATCGTCGCGCCGCGGATTTTCACCGACCACCTGCCCGGCATAAACCTTGTCACCGGGTGAGATGAACAGGCTCCCTCGCGCCTGAAGCATGTCGAGCGCGTAGGCCATCGCGGTGCCGTTTTCCATGCTGACCAGTGTGCCTGTCTGCCGTGTGACCAATTCGCCGCTATAAGGGCGGTATTCCGAAAACATATGGCTCATCACGCCGTTGCCGCTGGTAAGGGTGACGAGGTCGCTTTCGAAGCCGATCAGCCCACGCGTCGGGATTTCGGCGGAGACTGTCACGCCGGCGGAGTGATGCTCGATGTTTGTGATTTTACCGAGGCGCTTGCTCAGGTTTTCCATGACAGTGCCAAGGTGTTCCTCCGGCACTTCAACCCAGATTTGTTCGTAAGGTTCGCAGCGTTTGCCCTCGATCTCGCGGAACAATACGGTCGGCCGTGAGACGAGCACCTCGTAGCCCTCGCGCCGCATGGTCTCGAGCAACACGGCGATCTGCATGCTGCCCCGTGCGTTGACGAGAAACCGCGTGCTCTCCTCGGTGTCGTGTACGCTGATGGAAATGTTCGACTGCGTCTCGCGCTCGAGTCGCGCGCGGATTTCGCGGGACGTGACCTTTTTACCGTCGCGCCCGGCGAGCGGGCCGTCGTTCACGGAAAACTCCATCTGCACCGTCGCGGGGTCGATCTCCACGAACGGCAACGGCTCGGCGTCCTCGGCCAATGCCAACGTGTCGCCGATGTCCACCTCGTCAAACCCGGCCAACCCGGCGATGTCGCCCGCAGTCGCCGAGGTGACGTCGTTGGTTTGCAATCCGGCGAACTGCTTGAGCTTGATGATCTTCGCCTTTTGCTTCGAGCCGTCCTTGCGCAGCACGTTGATCTGGTCGCCCTGCTTGACGTCGCCGGACAAAATCCGGCCGATGGCCATCCGGCCGACATACTCATCCCAGTCGATGTTACTGACGAGCATCCGGAACGGAGCCTCCTCGATGACCGGTGGCGGCACCCGTTCAACGACCGTCTCGAACAGATCGTTCATGTCCTTGCGCGGCCCTTCGAGTGTACGATCGGCAAATCCCATCTTGGCGCTGCCATAGAGGAACGGTGCGTTGAATTGATCCTCATCCGCTCCCAGTTCGAGGAACAGCTCCAGCACCTTGTCGTGCACCCACTCCGGGCGCGCGGTGTCACGGTCGATCTTGTTAACCACGCATATCGTCTTAAGCCCGTGGCCAAGCGCCTTGCGCAATACCCAGCGCGTCTGCGCCTGCGGTCCGCTGACGGCATCGGTCAACAGCAACACGCCGTCGACCATCTTCATCACCCGCTCGACCTCGGCGCCGAAGTCGGCGTGGCCCGGTGTGTCGACGATGTTGATGGTGTAGTCCTTCCAATTGATCGCCGTATTCTTGGCTTTGATCGTGATGCCTTTTTCGCGCTCAAGATCCATCGAGTCCATGACCCGCTCAGCCACCACTTGATTGTCCCGGAACGTGCCACTCTGCTGCAGCAACTCGTCCACCAGCGTGGTTTTGCCGTGATCCACGTGTGCGATAATCGCAATATTTCTAATATGGTCTGCCTTCACAAGGATTGCGGGGGGGATGAAAACAGCCGCCGGAAATGGCGACAGCGAAAGCGGCTACGAACCCCGTGAGGGTTGGCCAAGGGTTCCCCGCGCGGCAGACGGATACAGAAATGGGGGGCAGTGTTCAAGTTTTCAGTTTCAAGAAAACTAGATTTCTTGGCCAAGGACGGCTGGGGACAGCCGTCCCTACCTTGCGCTTGGTCAAGCGAGGCCAAGGAGAGGGGACATTCTTGTCCCCTGCTCAAATACCCTTCTTATTCGGGGACAGGAATGTCCCCGCTCCTGTAGTCCCGCTTGGCCAAGCGGGGACAAAAAAACACGGAACGATTGCTCGTTCCGTGTTTGATAGAGTGTGCGCCCTTGCGCTTGGCCAAGGTCAGACTTTGTACTCGCCGCGGTAGTCGCGGGTCAACCAAGCGGGGTCACCCCCTGCAGCGAAGGTGTTCTTCTTCGGATTCCACTTGATCGCCGTGTGGTTGTAGTAAGTTTGATTGAGCAGGTGACACGCGATTGAGGTGCGCGCGCCGATGATCTCGTGCGTGCAGGGCTTCTTACGTGTGCGCATGGAGTTGAGGAAGTCCGGGATGTGACCGCCGTTGCTGCGGTACAGCTTCACCTTGGCGTCCTTGAGGAACTCGGACTCGAGTTTGTCGAGTTCCTTGGAGAGGTTGACGTTGCGGTCGCCACCGGTGCGGCCTGCGATGAACTTGTCGCCCAGCCAGAGGCCGATCCGGCCACGGTGACACTCTACGCGCCCCTCGGAGCCGTAGAAGCTCGAGCCCATGCCGGTGCCGTGCATCATCGGGATGTTGCCATCGTAAACGAGCTGCGCGCCCTTCAACGCCTTGGGGTTCTCCGCAGGGATGGTGGCCACCGGACCACTGTCATCCACGCCCAGGCCCCAGTGCAAAATATCGATCATGTGCGCACCCCAGTCGCAGACCATGCCGCCGCCGTATTCCTTGTAGCTACGCCAATTCGGGAAATGGCCATGATTGCCGCGAGGGCTGAGGACGGAGCTGTAGCCGCGCATCGGGCCGGGGCCGACCCAGCGATCCCAATCGAGGCCCGGTTCCTCCTTCTCGGTCGGTAGGTCGCAGGGGATGCCAGCGTTGCCGATGTTGACAGCCATGCTCTTGACCTTGCCGATCACGCCGTTACGGACCAGTTCGCAGGCCACACGGAATTCGCGTGAAGAACGCTGCATCGAACCGGTCTGCAGGATGGCTTTTTTCTTGGCCACAGCCTTCATGACCTGAACCGACTCGTGGACGTTGTGGGTCAGCGGTTTTTCACAGTAAACATCCTTGCCAGAGTTGACGGCCTCAACGGTCTGGATGGCGTGCCAGTGATCCGGCGTGGCAATGCATACGGCATCAATGTCCTTGCGGTTGATGATCTCGCGATAGTCGTTGTACGCCTTGCAGTCGTTGTTCTGATAACGCTTATTGGCGCGGTCACGGGCGGTGTTCCGGCGGGTGGTGTCACAGTCGGAAACCGCAACGGCGACCACGTTGGAATCGGCCATGAACCGGTTCTGCAATCCACGGTTCTGGATTCCCATGCCGATGAAACCAACAGAGATTTTGTCGTTGGGCTTCACCTTGGCCGACAGGATGCCGGACGGCAGGATGAACGGGGCGCTGGCAACGGCGGTTGCCTCGAGAAAACGACGTCTTGATAAAGGACGGGACTTCATGCGCGGAAGGCTACCCAAGCCGCCCGGCATGAAAAGCCTTTTTTCCGCCGAAATATCGGGAAGCTTGAACTGGCTCGAGATCGTTGTGAGACTCGGCGCACCGTGAACTACATTTAACTTGAGCTTGGCCTGATTTGTATTCGGATATCTGAGTGAACGCCAAGCGGAGCCGGTAATACCAACTGTTCAGCTAAGAAAGCACCGAAGAACCATGACCACCGCATCTCTACACCGAACCAACTCCAGCCGACGACTCGGCTTCACGTTGATAGAACTGTTGGTCGTCATCGCTATCATCGCGATCCTTGCCGGCCTGCTCCTGCCGGCACTGGCCCGGGCGAAAGCCAAGGGTCAGGGCATCTCGTGCATGAACAACCTAAAGCAGCTTCAGTTAGCCCACCTCATGTATCCGGACGACAACGACGACATCCTGACCAAGCCCGGCAACTCGGGAACGGAACAATATGCGTGGGTAGCCGGTTGGCTGGATTACAACCCAAACAACCGCGACAACACGGACATCCGGACCCTACTCGATCCCAAGCGCGCCAAGTTCGCACCATACCTGCCCTCGGCTGCGGTCTACAAATGCCCGGCCGACACCAGCTACGTGACCATCAAGGGAAAACGCCAATTGCGGATCCGCAGCATGGGCATGAGTCAGGCGATGGGTGGCCCGGGAGTCTGGTTGCCGGGCAGCCAATACAAGGTCTACATCAAGACCGGCGACCTGCTGAATCCCGGTCCGTCCAACCTCTACGTTTTGCTGGATGAACACCCGGACAGCATCAACGCGGGCGGATTCGCAAACCAGATGGTGCGCAGCCCCAATTCAGCCCGGATCATCGACTACCCGGCGAGCTACCACAATAGCGCCGCTGGCCTGAGCTTCGCCGATGGTCATGCAGAAATAAAAAAGTGGCTCGACCCACGCACCATCAAACCGATCAACAACCGATTGATGCCACTAAACGTTGCCTCGCCCAACAACAAGGACATGATCTGGCTGGCCGACCGGACAACGATTCGAAAGTAACGAAAAAGGGAGAAAGGAAAAATGGTACGCCCGGGAGGATTCGAACCCCCAACCTCATGGTTCGTAGCCATGCGATCTATCCAGTTGATCTACGGGCGCACCCCGAAAAGGGCCGCGCACCCTGCCAAACCTCCCCCACCCTTGCAAGTGGATTTTCCTTTCAACATAAAAATAACGGCCCACCACCAATAACAAAACTCGCTAAAGCCGCTTGGCCAAGCGCTTGGCCTTAGTTATTCGGTTCCCGATTTTCCTGCTCGTCGATGAGGTCGAAGGCGGTGAGGATATCCTCGCGCTTCTCCAGTCCATCCTCCTCTTTGAAGGATTCGATGGCGGTGGCAGCCATATCACGCCACCCAAATTTTTCTGAAAAGCCGTTCCAGATCCGGCGCTGCATTGGGTTCGGGCGCAGGCCGTTGGCGAAACACCACTCGACCAACTCTTCATCACTCGATCCTTCAGAAACCTTCTGGCGGATATCCTCAAATTTCACCCCGAGGAAGC
>JAPPPH010000447.1:10073-11220 GCA_028817635.1 Verrucomicrobiales bacterium
AAAACCGACCAACCCTACAGACAAGCCGAATTTCTCGCGGTAATCCTCCGGCAGCGTTCCGGCAAGGTCGCTTCGTATTTTGTCGAGCATCCTCCCGAAATGATGCAGACCTCCGAGCTTGGCCCGGGGCGACCGGATCGGAATAACCGTCATGTCAATGATGCCCTCGGTTTCGGATTATTCGCCCCCGCTCAACAGATCCTCGACTTTTTTCTCCAAGTTCGCCCGGGCGTTGAGATCGACAAGGTTGCCCTGCTTATCCACCAGCCACATGGCCGGGATGCTGCGAATGCCGTGCTTCTTGGCGAGGTTGTTGCTCCAGCCCTTGCCGTCGAAGAATTGCGGCCACGGCATGTTTTCCTTTTTGATGAAACGCTTGAGGGCGCTCTCCTTGGTGTCGAGTGAGATGCCAATGATCTCGAATCCCTTTGGGTTCAGTTTCTTGTAGGTCTTTTTCACGCTTGGCAACTCGGCGATACAGGGGCCGCACCAAGTCGCCCAAAAATCGATCAGCACCACCTTGCCCTTCATCTTGGCGAGATCGACCTTGGTGCCGTCCACTGCAGTGAACTTCATGTCCAGCGGCTGGCCGATTCGCTTGTCCGGTTGCTTCTTGGGTAACTTCACTTTCACAGCGACACCGGTGACGTCCTTGATGATGGCCTCGGCAAGCCGCGCCCCCTTGCTGCAGGTGGAGTCCTCATTGCGACACTCAGCCACGGTCATTTTGCAGCCGCAATCGCAGCCCTCCGTGTTGGCCCGTTTTAGGATGGTCGCCTGTTGTTCCTTGGTGAACTGCGTCAGGTCGAGCCCGGCCATTCTCTTGTATTCAGTGACCTTTTTCTCGCTGTTTTCCTGTGCCTCGGGCGCTTGGCCAAGCGCCACGAAAATCAATCCAAGAGTGAGAACGCTTTTAACAAATGATTTCATAACGAGCCAAGCATCGCAGGCGTGATTGTTATCGCAAGGGATTTGTCTCTGAAGGGGAAAGGGGTGAGGGAGCAGGGTTTAGCCCCGCTTGGCCAAGCGCTTGGTTTACTCGGGATCGCTTGGTTCCGCGCTTTTACGGCGTTTTTCGTGAAACTCGTGGGCCAGAGCACAGTCGTTGGCCAAAAGCTCGTCCAGTTTGGCGAGGATCACACTGTTG
>JAPPPH010000359.1 GCA_028817635.1 Verrucomicrobiales bacterium
AAAAGTGTACCCTGCCCCAGAACTCGCTCATTATTCGACCAGTCATTTTCGGGTACCAATAATAGACACCGGCAAAAATTGCGAAAATGGTTCCCGGCGCCACCACGTAGTGGAAGTGAGCGATCACGTAGTAGCTGTCATGCAGCGCGACATCACTAAAGTTAAAGCCAAGAGGAAGACCAGTTAAACCTCCTATCCCAAACATCGGCAACCAAGCCAAAGCAAAAAGCATTGGGGTATTGAAACGGATCGATCCACCCCAAAGTGATATAAATAAGCATGTCAAAATAATCACCGACGGAATTGAGATTAGAAGGGTGGTCGTCTGAAAGAATGCACTGATCACAGTACCCATACCAGTCATATACATATGGTGTGCCCAGACTATGAACGCCAGGAAGCCCAGCACGACCACCGCGCCAACCAGATACTTATATCCCCAGATCGGCTTGCGAGTATTATTTGAAATTACTTCAGCAACAATGCCCATCCCCGGCAAAACGAGAACGTACACCTCCGTATGCGCCAGGAACCAAAACAAATGCTGCCAAATCAGTGGGCTACCCCCACCGCTGACAGCAACATCCGCGCCATTGACGACCAGACCGGTCGGCAGAAAGAAACTCGTCTCGAGCACACGATCCATCAACTGCAGAATGCCGGCCGCTTCCAGCGGTGGGAACGCGAGCAGCAGCAGAAACGCCGTGATGAACTGTGCCCAAACGAAGAAAGGAAGGCGCATCCAAGTAAGTCCTGGTGCACGCAGATTGATGATAGTCACAAGAAAGTTCACAGCCCCTAATAATGATGAGGTAATAAGTAAAATCATTCCAATCAACCAGTAAGTCTGACCATCGGTCTGGATAATGGTCGCCAGTGGGGAGTAGGACGTCCAGCCGGCCTGCGCGGCACCACCCGGGATAAAGAAACTCACCGTCATCACCACGCACCCGATGAAGAAAGACCAGAAACTGGCCATGTTCACACGAGGGAAGGCCATGTCCACCGCGCCAATCTGCAACGGCACCACGTAGTTGCCAAACGCCGCGAACGCCGCCGGCACGATGCCCATGAAAACCATGATCGTCCCGTGCATCGCACCAAACACATTGTAAAGCTGTGGACTCATGACGCCGCCCGGCGCAACGCCGCTGCCCAGCAGTGCCTCAAGCATCGGCCCCACGAACGGTATCGCGGCACCTTCGTAAGCCATCGACCATCGCATCATCGCAACCAGGCAGAACCCGAAAAACAGGAACGCCAGACCACAGAACCCATACTGAATCCCGATGATCTTGTGGTCGGTGGAGAAAATGTAGGTGCGCCAAAAACCCTGATCGTGGTGATCATGATGCTCGTCATGATGCACCTCCGCAGCTTCAGCCGTTTTGGTCGCCTCGGTTGTTGCGCTCATTATCTAAACGTTTCTCAAAAACAGTCTTTTTCTTGTCAGCCTGCACCGCTGCAAAAGCGGCACAAACTATCGGCTCGGCCGCCCTGATGTCAATCGCAGGGTGGACGAATCCGGCTAAACCCCCAACTTATCCACCACCATCAACCCCAGCAGCAGCGGAAGGTAGATGATTGAGGCAAAAAACAAACGCCGGGCACTTTGCCGGCTCAAATCCTTCGAAAAACTCACTGCCGCCGCCAGAAACAACAGCCCCAGCAACACGGCACCCACTAAATACGCCGTACCGACCAGTTTCATCGTGAACGGCATAAGACTGGCGATCATCAGGAAAACCGTGTGGCTGATCGCCTGTCGGCCGGTCCTCACACCGTCTTCGTCGACGTTTGGCAGCATGACGAAGCCGGCCTTGGCGTAATCCTCCCGGTACAGCCAGGCAATCGCCATGAAATGCGGCACTTGCCAAAAAAACAAAATCCCAAACAGCGTCCAGCCAAGCGGATCCACCTGCCCGCGGGCAGCCGCCCACCCCATCAACGGCGGCAGCGCGCCGGGGATCGCCCCGATGATCGTGTTCCACTCAGACTTCCGTTTTAGCGGCGTGTAAACAAATAGATATGTCACCAGCGTGACGGCTCCCAACACGGCAACCAACAGATTCACCCAAGCCGAGAGTGACAACAGGCCAAGCACCGAAAATGCCCCGCCGAGAAGCAGCGCGGCCTCCGCCCCGATCGCCCCGCTTGGCAGCGGCCGATCCAGCGTGCGGTTCATCCTCGCATCATACTCACGCTCAAGGTACTGGTTCAGGATGGCCGCGCCGGCAGCCAGCAGCCCGGTGCCCAGCAATGTCATTCCCAGCTTGGCCAAGTTTTGGGCCAAGCCACCGGTTTCATTAGTCAACGCCGCGTAAAAACCAACCAAGGTGGTGATCAGCACCAACGCCGTCAGCCGCAGCTTCACCAACTCGGAAAATATCTCCCAAGCGGAAGCCTTCGTCTTCGCACTGTTTACAGCCTGTTGAATGGATTTGCCCATCGAAATCTATACCGCAAATGCCGCCCGATCTGTGTCCGGCAGGTCTCCCAGGTTGCGCTTGGCCAAGCGATCGTCCGCCCCGGCGACAAACATGCTGCGCTTGGCCACCATCAACATCAAACTTGTGAACGCCAGACACACCGCGCCCAGCACCACATGCCCCGTGGCCACATCCGCGGCCTTGTTACTTAAAAGCGTCCAAATCCCCATGCCCGCTTGGCCAAGGATCATCGCCAGCAACACATAACTGGCCTTGGTAAACCGGTGCGCTTGGCCAAGCCGACGGTGGGTTTTGACCACCAACGCCACAACAAATGCCAACGTCGCCACAGCACCCACCCGGTGCAGCATTTGCATCCAGACATGCCAAGCTTGAATTTCCTTGCCCGTGGCCAGAAAAGTCACCGGATTACCGGATTCATCCAGTAATTTTTTACTCGCATGCAACTCACCCTGAAGCGCCAAACGCTTTTCGTTGTAGTTGGCCACCGAAGCGGCATCCGTCGCCGGCCAAACTTGCCCGTGCGCCAGCGGGAAATCCCATATCGCCAACCCTGCATGCTGATGCCGCATCGTCGCCCCAATCAAAAGCTGAACGAACACCAGACAGAGAACCGTGATGATCGCCCCCTGAATTCGGCCAAAGCTTGCCTCCTTCTCTCTCCCAACTTTCACCCGGTGCCACCAACCGCTGGTAACCAGTGCAATACCGCAAATCAGGATCAAAAACAGCTGAGCCACAACACCATGTATGAGGCCAAGGTTGGGGTTGATCTCCGTAACGCGCAACCCACCCAAAATCCCCTGTGCAACTACAAGCACGAACGCCGTCACCCCCAACCGCCGCACCCACTTTCGGGGCTCAGAGAACCAGAGCCAAATAGCCAGAATCATGGTCAAAAAGCCCACAAACGAAGCAACCAACCGGTGGGCGTGTTCCTCAAAAATTCCAAAATGACCAATCCAACGGTCGAAAGGCACCAAAAACATGTTGTAACCGAATGTGTTTGGCCAATCTGGAACCGCCATCCCTACACCTTTTGTCGTCACCAATCCACCTATCCCAATAAGAACCAGTGTCGACAATGCTATAAACATTGCGAACCTGTGCAACCAAGGGCTTTGCTGCAACGGAGCAGGCATCAAAAACTAAATAAAAATAGCAAAAAAGGGGAAATTGGCCAGTTTTTAAACTCGAACCGCGACTAGCGTATCACCGCCAAAATAACACGGCAACCTCTTTGTGAAAAAATTCACAATCTCCTCTTTTACCCCAATTCACCCCGTTTGACAGTGATTTGGCAAAAGTGATGTTCAATCAGTTTTTTTTATATTTACAATCCCCAATCCTCTCCATAGGCTTCCCCGAAGTTACACCTTTTATCAACCCGAAATACTTTATCCACCTTGAATTCATCCAACGAACTGACTTTTCGTGAAAGCGTCGACCGCATGTTCGACCGGGCCATCGACACAATGAGCCTGCCACCGGGCCTTGCCGACCAAATTCGAAGCTGCAACTCCTGCTACCAACTCAAGTTCGGCGTCAAGCTGGACGACCGCTACGAAGTATTCACCGGTTGGCGCGCTGTACACAGCGAGCATATTCTCCCGGTGAAGGGTGGCATCCGCTACGCCGATTTTGCCAATCAGGATGAAGTCGAGGCACTCGCCGCACTCATGACTTACAAGTGCGCCATCGTGTTCATTCCGTTTGGCGGTTCCAAGGGCGCGCTCAAGATCAATCCGCGCAACTACTCCGAACACGAACTTGAGAAAATCACGCGCCGCTTCACGCAGGAACTCGCCAAGCGCGACCTCGTACATCCCAGCCTCAATGTCCCCGCCCCGGACATGGGCACCGGTGAACGCGAAATGGGCTGGATCTCCGACACGTACCAAAACCTTTACCCCGAACAGGTCAGCGGCATGGGCTGTGTCACCGGCAAACCGGTTCACCTTGGCGGTATCGGCGGACGCACCGAGGCCACCGGCCGTGGGGTGCAATTCGGCCTGCGCGAATTTTTCCGTCATCCCGAGGACGTGGCCCGCGCCAAGCTCGAGGGCACACTCGAAGGCAAACGCATCGTCATTCAGGGGCTGGGTAACGTCGGCTATCACGCCGCAAAATTCCTCAGCGAGGAGGACGGCGCAAAGATCGTCACCATCATCGAGCGTGACGGCGCCATCAGTTCCGCCGATGGATTCGACATCGAGGCAGTCAAACAGCACGTCAACGAAAACCGCGGCGTGAAGGGCTTCCCCGGTGCCGAATACACCGAGGACGGCTCCGCCCTGCTCGAGGCCGATTGCGACATTCTCATCCCCGCCGCCCTCGAGGGCGTCATCAATCAAGCGAACGCCGCCAACATCAAGGCACCGCTCATCGCCGAGGCCGCCAACGGCCCGGTCACCTTTGCCGCCGACGAAATCCTCCGTGAAAAGGGAACGGTCATCATCCCCGACGCCTACATGAACGCCGGGGGTGTCACGGTTTCCTACTTTGAGTGGGTCAAAAACCTTGCGCGGATTCGCTTCGGTTACCTCGAGCGCCGACACGAGGAACGCCGAGGCCAGTTGATCATCGATGCCCTCGAGAAGATGCTGAACACCCCGGTGCCACAGGAAATCCGCGATCAGTTGACCACCGGCGCAGACGAACTGGCACTCGTCCGCTCCGGTCTCGATGATACCATGCGAAACGCTTACAACGAGATTCGCAACATCTTCAACTCGCGCGACAACGTCGTCGATCTCCGTACTGCCGCCTTCGTCCTCGCCATCGAGCGCATCGCGAAGAAATACGAAAGCATGGGACTGTAAGGTAAGTATTCAATTTTCAGCAGTAACGCGCTTGGCCAAGCGGTTCCCACTTTTCCTTTCCGGCGTGGCCGACTAGGCTGTCGCCGCTTTATGGGCTTGAACGTTTTCAACACCCTCTCCCGCTCGGTCGAGCCGTTCGTGCCGCTGGATCCCGACGGTAAAAAAGTCGGCCTCTACTGCTGCGGCCCGACCGTGCACGATTACGCGCACATTGGGAACTTCCGCACGTTCGTCTTCGCCGACGTCGTCCGGCGTTACCTGACCTTTCGCGGGTTCGACGTCCGTCACGTGATGAACATCACCGACGTCGAGGACAAGATCATCCGCCGCGTCAATGAGTCCGGCAAGTCGCTCAGCGAGTACACCGGCGAATTTGAAAAGGCATTTTTCAACGACCTCGAGGCACTTGGCTGCCTGATGCCGGACGAACGACCGCACGCAACAAAGTTCATCGGCCCGATCATCAAGCTCATCAAAAAGCTCGAGGAAAACGGCATTGCCTACCGTGCCGGAGACGGCTCGGTTTATTTCAGCATCGAAAAATACCGCGAGGCCGGAAACCGATACGGCCAGTTACTCAATCTCAACCTCGAGGAAATGCGACCGGGCGAGCGCGTCAGCAGCGACGAGTACGAAAAGGAATCCATCGCCGACTTCGCGCTATGGAAGGCGCGCGTGCCCGAGGACGGCGAGGTGTTTTGGAAAAGCCCCTGGGGCGAAGGCCGGCCCGGCTGGCACATCGAGTGCAGCGCCATGAGCATGGAACTTCTCGGGCCGAGTTTCGACCTGCACCTCGGTGGCGAGGATTTGGTGTTCCCCCATCACGAGGACGAGATCGCCCAGAGCGAGGGCGCCTGCATGCAGTGTGACGGCCAAAAATTTGTCAAATACTGGATGCACGGAGCGCACCTGCTGGTCGAGGGCAAAAAGATGAGCAAGTCACTCGGCAACTTTTTCACTCTGCGCGACCTGTTGGCCAAGGGCAGTGCCGGGCGCGAGGTGCGTTACCTGATGATCTCCGCCCATTACCGCGAGACGTTTAACTTCACCCTCGACAACCTCGCCGGGGCCAGGACCGCGCTGGGCCGCATCGACGAATGCACGGCCAAGCTCCGCGAACTTGCGCTTGGCCAAGCGGCTGCACCGGCCGCCGACTCGCCGCTTGTCACCCGCTTCACCGAGGCAATGGACGACGACCTCAACGTCTCCGCCGCGTGGGCCGCTGCGTTCGATTGGGTGCGCGACACCAACCGCAAACTCGCAGCCGAGGAACTGGATGCCGCCGCGGCCGCCACTGAGTTGGCCAACTGGGAACACATCAACGCCGTGCTCGGTATCGAGACCATCGAGGAGAAAGCACCGGCCGAGATTCTCGCCCTCGCAGAGGAACGTCAGGCCGCGCGCAAGGCTAAAGACTTCGCGCGCTCCGACCAGATTCGCGACGAACTCGCCGCCCAAGGCTGGGTCATCGAAGACACCCCCAAGGGGCCAAGGGTCAAGCGGGCTTAAAGCGGGCACGGACTCGCAGACTCGTCCATCCAATTTTGCGCTTGGTTTGCTGTGGAGGGACGAGCCTGCGAGTCCGAGAAAAAAACAAAAGACTCCCCCCACCTCAAAACCCCTCACCGCTTTTGGTTGTGTGAGTCGCTTTCGTATTTGCGCTTGGCCAAGCGCTTGGTTTCGTCGGTGAACGATTCGGACGGCTGCCATTCGCTGCACTCAACTTCCGCGAGCATCGCGGTCTCCCAGCTTGGCCGTTCCACCCCGGTGGCCTTGGCCTGCACGGAACCTTGAATCAGCAGGCCGCTTCGATTGCGGCGCTGGGCTGCACCGGCGATTTTGTTACCGCAATGGAGCAGGTCATTTTTCTCCGCGCCGACGAAGCATTGGCCGGGGCCGGCCGGCCGCGTTTCCGGGCAAAGTTCCGTGACCACGCCACAACGCTCGAAGGCACGGCGCAACCAGTCGTGCACGCGGCGATAACTTTCCTCCGCCTTTAATTGCCACCACGAATGCCCCGGCGGAAAAGTCAGGCTGTACGTCCACTCGTCTTCGGCGTGCCGAACCAGTCCTCCCCCTGTGGGGCGGCGGATGAGCGGACGCAACTCTGTCCACCCCTCGACATCTGCATATCTTTGAAAATAGCCGAACGACGATGACGGCCGATCCCATGAGTAAAAGCGCAGCACCGCTTGGCCGAGCGCGGCAGAGTCGCGGAGCAACAGTTCATCGGCAGCCATGTTCCAAGCCGGAGCCCCGGCCTGTCCGCGCCAGACCAAATCCGCTTGGCCAAGCGCGGTCATTCGCGGTACTCGCCGTCCTTTTCCGAGGGGCAAAGCGCGGCGATCTCGCACGCGTTGCATTCCGGTTTGCGCGCGGAGCAACGACGGCGGCCGTGCCAGATCAGCCAGTGGCTGAACATTGTCCAGTCATCGCGTGGCACCAGTTTTTGCAGCACGGCCTCGATCTTCTCCGCCGTTTTTTCGGACGCCAAGCCAAGGCGCTTGGAGAGACGCGCCACGTGAGTGTCCACCACGACGCCTTCGTTAATGTTGAATGCGTTGCCAAGCACGACGTTGGCCGTCTTGCGCCCCACCCCGGCGAGCGAGACCAGCGCCTTCATGTCGGCCGGAACGTTCCCGTCGTGGTTGTCGATCAATGCCCGGCAGCAGTTTTGGATGCTCTTGGCCTTGTTGCGAAACAGGCCGATCCGCTTGATATCCTCCTGTAACGACTCCAGCGGCACGGCAGTGTAGTCGGCCGCGCAACGGTATTTTTTGAAAAGATCAGCCGTGACGATGTTGACCTGTTTGTCGGTACACTGGGCCGAGAGGATGGTTGCGATCAGCAACTCGAGAGGGTTGGTGTAGTCGAGCTCGCAACGGGCGTCCGGGTAGGTTTGCTTCAGGCCGTCGATGATGTCGGCGGTGCGCTCGGTCTTTGCCTTGATGGATTCTCGGGGCATCAGTTATTTGGTACGGACGCCGGTGTTTCTGCCGGCTTCGGTGTGGCAGTCGCCGGCTTGAATAATGCCAATCGTCTGTCGGCACCGTCGAGCAACCGGACGGCGTCATCTATGACCGGGGAAACCTGCGGCCGGGCCTGCCCCCGGCGCGGCTTGAAGTTTGCGATCTGTTCCCGCTTGGCCAGGTACGTTTCAAGGATGCGGCCGTACTCGTTGACAAATGGCAGCAGTTGCCTCGGCATTTTCAATCGGGCCACAATCAGTTGATTGACCTTCTGCTGCAGTGTCGGTCGCTGCACATCAAAGTCCCAGCCCCGCAACGCCTGTTGAAGGGTGATCTCGGCCTCAAGCGGCGAGTCCGCACTGTTCAGTTTCACCTCGGCCGGTAGTTTGAGCAAATCCTCGAGTTTCTCCACCGCCTCTAGGAGCGTCCAGTTTTGATACTGGTTCTGCCCGGTCAACTGCACAATCATCACCGCCCACCATTTCTCGACCACAAGCATGTCGGCAAACAGATCGCCGTATACTTTGAGAAAAACCGTTTGCCAATTAAGGCTGTCAGGCAGCATCCGGATCATCCTTTGCAATCTCTGTGGCCCGAGTGGCAGCGCAAGCAGACGGTTGACCAACAGATGTGAGCATGCCTGAAAATCCTTCCAATTCTCCCCCCGCAAGTGCGCCGGCGATGGCATGGAGATTTCGCTGAAGTCAAATGCGCGACGGCCGTTCAACCGGGCGCGCACCCCGGCCAACGGGTCGTGGCGCCGCACCGTGCGGATCACCTCCTCGGTTGCCATTCCCTCTCCCTCGAATTCAGGTTTCCTGATGACGAGCACCAGATCCGGCTGGGTTAAAACCATTTGTGTAAATCCAACCGTCAGCCAAAACGGAATCTCCGTCTCGCGCAGTTGAGGCTTGCGGTTGGCCAAGTCCAGCAGCGTCACCTGCACGAGTGCGCGAACCAGTTTCGGGGCATCAATCTCGCACGGGAGCGTCAGTTCATACGTGTACCCGGAGAGATGTTTGACGGTCACCACCGGTACAATCGCCTTGGGAGACATCGTCGGGTCGAGCTTGATTTTCACTTTCCCGCCGAGGAACGGTCGTATGCCCAATTGTTTCAGGATGGCAAACCGCATTCGATCGGCGGCCACCGCCACGTGGTCCGGCGCGATGAGGATCGTGTCTGCGTTGACATCCAGTATGCCTCCCCGACGCTCGGGCGAGACTGGGCCGAAGACCATGAACTGGCCGGATTGGCTGTTGGCTGTCTTGTACCCGGAACGATGCTTGAGCAGACGGTCGATGTTGTCCGGCAACCGGGTGGGCACGGCGGGCTTGGGTGTTTTTTCCCGGGGCGGCACCGTCCTCGGAGGAATCACCGGCTTGGGCGGCTTGGTCACCGGGTTGGGTGGTTTGGGTGGCGCTTGGCCAAGCGCTTGGCCGGCAACGGCCCACCAGCAAAGTATGGCGAGACCTCCCAACCGGAGAACCGTCCGACTGCCAACCCGCCTGTCTGCACTAAAGTTCATTCGTATGGCCTGCACCAGCGGCGGAGAGTGTGACTGTTTTTATGGGCAACATAAAGCCTGCGATTTGGCTTCAATCCACGGTGACAGCCATTTTTTAGTGCACTTAATTTTTTTGCGTTGAACGGGGCGAAACCCCTTGACAGGTGGGGTAGTATTTCCGGCCCTTTTTGAGGGGAAACGGAACGAATGGGGATTTTTTGAGCCTCCCCATCGCTTGGCCAAGCGCTTGGCCAACTGTTCCCAAAGCGAATTGAATTGAAATGATCAAAGTCGAGAATCTGAGCAAGGCGTTCGGAACGAAAGTCGCCGTGGATGATGTCTCGTTCTCCGTCGAGCGGGGAGAAATCCTTGGCTTCCTCGGGCCGAACGGTGCAGGTAAATCCACCACCATGAGAATGATCACCGGGTACATCCCGCCCACAGCCGGCGTGGCCCGCGTGGGGGATCATGACGTCACCGAGAATCCCATCGAGGCCAAGCGCCTGATTGGCTATTTGCCGGAGAGCGCCCCGCTTTACACGGACATGACTGTGGAGGGCTTCCTCGGATTCTGCGCCGAGGTGCGCGGTATCAAGGGCGCCGACAAGGCCAAGGCGATCGACCGCGCCATCGAGATGTGTTTCCTCGAGCAGGTGCGCCAACAAAGTGTCGATACGCTCTCGAAAGGCTTCCGGCACCGCACCTGTTTCGCGCAATCGATCATTCACGACCCTGACATCCTCGTGATGGACGAACCGACAGACGGACTGGATCCCAACCAAAAGCACGAGATGCGGATGCTCATCCGCCGCATGGGTCAGTCGAAGGCGATCATTTTTTCCACCCACATTCTCGAAGAGGTGGAGGCAGCCTGCACCCGGGCGATTATCATCGACCAGGGCAAGGTCGTGGCCAACGGCACACCGGACGAACTCAAGGCCAAGTCGGAACTGGCCGACAGCTACCTTGTCAGCGTGAGCGGTGCCGAGGCGGCTGCGGTTCGCGACAAGCTTGGGACGATCGTTCAGGCGGCCAAGGTCACGCTAGTGAATGACAAGGCACCAAACATCGTTGCCCGGGTGTTCCCGAAGAAAGGCGGATCCAACGGTGAGCTTGGGCAGGCGATCTTTGATACGGCCACCCAGAACAACTGGAAGGTCAGCGAGATCAAGCAGGAGGAAGGACGTCTGGACGATGTCTTCCGCAACATCACGTTGTCCGAAACCGAAACCAAGTAATTTAAAAAAATGAGTAATATTTGGACGATCACAAAACGGGAGCTGGCCGGTTATTTCAACTCGCCGGTGGCCTATGTGTTCTTGGTCATCTTCCTGTTAATGACAGGGGCATTCACCTTTTTGATGACCCCGGTTAGCGCGAACGAACAGGCGAAGCTGAGAAGGTT
>JAPPPH010000004.1 GCA_028817635.1 Verrucomicrobiales bacterium
TGATAGGATCGCGCACGCGCTGGCTGTCGGTCACAAGAATTCGGTCGGGCCAATTCTTGGCCTTGCCTTCAATGAGAGAGCGAATGTTTACGCCATCAAATTTCACGCCCTTCGGTGAGGGCACGCGGCAGTAATCGATGAGCGTGGGCACGACGTCGACGTATGAGGTTATGGTGTCCACATCACGTCCGCCGGTGAGGCCGCCCTTGGGCCAGTGCATGAAGAACGGCACGCGATGGCCGCCATCGTACTCGCTGCCCTTGCGGCCGCGCATACCGTTGTTGTGGATGTGCGCGCCGCTGGAAGTGCCGTTGTCTGTTGTGAAAATGAAAATGGTGTTTTCGGCGAGTCCTTCCTTCTTGAGGAACGCGCGCATGGCGCCGACGTTGTCGTCGATGTTGGCAATCATGCCGAGGAAGTTGGCCACGTTAACACCCTGTTTCGCGTACGGCTTGGCGGATTTCTCCGGCGCATGCATCGGGCCGTGCGGGGCGTTGGTGCAGAGGTAGACAAAGAACGGCTTGTCGCTGTCCTTCACCTTGGTGATGAAGCGCTTGGCGTAATCAAAAAACACATCGGTGCAAAATCCCTTGGCCGGCACGGCCTTGCCATTGTGAAAATAGGAGCCATCAAAGTAGGCGTTGTCCCAAAAATCTGGCGTCTGCCCCACGCCGCCGCCGCCGTGCCGCAGCACTTCCTGAAACCCGCGATCCTCCGGACGGTACGGATAGTTGTCGCCCAAGTGCCATTTGCCGAACATGCCGGTGTGATAGCCGCCATCGCCCAGAATCTTGCCGATAGTCACCTCGTTATGCCGCAGCATCGACCGCCCCATAATCGTGTGCCAAACGCCGGTGCGATTGGTCCAGCGTCCGGTAATGAGTGCCGCCCGCGTCGGCGAACACGTCGGTGCCACATGATAATCCGTAAGTCGCACACTCTCCGAATGCAGCTTGTCTAGATGCGGCGTCTTAAGGATCGGATTACCATGGCACGACAAGTCGCCGTACCCCTGGTCATCGGTAATCACCAAAACCACATTTGGTTGCTTCGCTGCCAGGGCGGTTACCGTAGCAACCACCGCCATCATCCAAGTTAGTATCAGTTTTTTCATGAAATCGCTTCGGGAAAGCAAACGGGTAAACCGGAAAAGCGTCAACCATTTCAAGCGAACGGATCAAGTACGTCCACCCCGGCATTTTTGAAATCCACCAAATTGCGGGTCACCATCGTCAATCCATTGGCCAGCGCTGTGGCTGCGATCAGACTGTCTTTTACCGGCATCGCCCTACCGTTTCGTTTCAATCGAGCCAACATTCGTGACCATTCCGCGGCCGCTCCCCGGTCAAAATCGAGCACCCGCAACATCTCCGCCCCTGCTGCGAACCACGACTCCAGCCTCCGGCGCCGGCGGCCCGCAGGCAATATCAGAATCCCGTACTCCAGTTCCCCAAGCACAATCGAACTTACCGCCAGCTTCGACTCGTGATCGATCAACCATTGGACCACAGCCGAATTCGGCTCCGGCTTGGTCGGCTCGCTCAGCACGTTGGCATCGACCAAATACTTCACAGCGTATCAGTAGACTCGGATGGCAGCGGTTGAAACCAATCCTTTTCCGGGCATTCCTGAAGCCAATCAACCATGCCCTTATTATCCGAGGCCGGTTGGCGCTTGAACAGGTATTGCCCCTCATCCACTCGTTCAATGTCGAAGCGTTGCCCCGGTCTTAATTGATCCAGCTTGCGCAACTCCACCGGGAGTACAACCTGCCCTTTGCTCGAAATCTTCGTCTGCATCGAGGTAAGATGTCATCTTACTTTTTGTTTTGCAACCAATTACCCGGCAAAAAACGCATTATTTTCATTGAATATCCCCCACTTTTGACCGTATTTTTTCCCAACGCTTTAGGAATGGATTTTGGCTGGAATATGTCCGGGGTGCTGCGTGGTATCGGCCGCTTGGCTTGGCCGATCGCCTGTCTCGCTGTCGCTTGGCCAAGCGCGACGGCGACCGAGGCAGCGAAAAACGCATCGATCGATTGGGCAAAGGCCCGCGAATGGTGGGCCTATCAGGC
>JAPPPH010000499.1 GCA_028817635.1 Verrucomicrobiales bacterium
CCGATGCAGCGCCCAAAGGCCGTGAAGCGCCGCCTGATCAGACTCGGTTCCAATCTGTTTTCGCAGCGCGACTTGAGCCGCCGCATCCGCGCGTTGGCCAAGGAGCCGAACGGCGGTCTGTCGGTGCCACTTGTTCGGGTGATCGAGAATCTGCCGGAGTTGATCGTCTGTTTTTTTGTCGAGGCGCGTGTCGGTGTCGCGTTGTTTACCTTTCGCGCTGAGCCGGTAAATGCGGCCGGAGGTGGGGTCGATCTGGCTCTGGTAATGCTGGCCGTGCGCGATGTAGCGCTCATAAAAATCGGCGATCAACACCGAGCCGTCCGGGGCGTTGACCATGTAGACCGGGCGGAAGGCGACGTCGGAATTCTTCACCGGAAAAGCGATGTCGCGCGTGGTGAACGACGCGCCGCGCATGCTGCGTTCGCTCAGGACGAGGTGGCGATGCAGCGGGTCGGCGCCGAGCAGTTTGCCCTGCCAGTCGTCCGGCATGGCACTGCTGTTGATGGCAATGACGTTGTGCGAGAAGCGTGGGATGTTGCCGCCGGGCATCATCGGCAGTTCGCCGAACGAGAACGGGTTGTCCGGCGGCCCGAACTTGCCCGGGCTTTTACCCTGCTTGAGGTAAAAGCCGTTTTGCACGTAGTGAAAACCGCGTGTGCCGCCGCCGTTGTGGCCGGAGAACAGGCGGCCAGCGGCATCGAATTCCAGCCCGAAGACGTTTCCGCCACCCTCGGCGAAAATCTCAAACTCGCGCGTGTCGGGGTGATAACGCCAGACCATGCAGCCCTCGAAGTAGTGACCGGGCGCGCCGGGTGGGTCGATGCCGGGGCGTGTGACGCGGCAGCTCACCGTGCTGCCCTGTGCGCCGTACAACCAGCCGTCCGGCCCCCACGCGATGCCGTTGGCCACGGAGTGCGTGTCCTCAAAACCGAAACCGGCGAGGTGCACTTCCGGGTCGCCGTCCGGAATGTCGTCGCCGTTTTTGTCCGGGTAAAAAAGCAGGTGCGGCGTGTGCATCACCCACGTGCCGTCGCGTCCCGGCAGGGCGGCGTTGGCGAGGCTGAGTTTGTCGACGAACACCTTGTGGGTGTCGTAGGTGCCATCGCTGTCGGTGTCATCGTGGATGGTGATGCGGCTGCGGCCGGGCGTGTGGTGCGGAGGTGGCTTGGGCTGTCGGTCGTATTTGGCGCGGTAATACTTGTCGCGACTGATCTGGCGCAGTCCGGCCGGGTACGGGTACTGGACGTAGTGCGAGACCCAGAGCCGTCCGCGTGCATCAAAGCTCAGGTGCGTCGGCTGCGCGACGAGCGGCTCGTGCAGCACGGTCTCGACGACGAGTCCCTCGGCCAGTTCAAATTTTTTCAGGCTCTCGGCTGGACTGAGTCGTTCGCCGTGGACGAGTTTTTGTGCCTCGAACAACACGCGGCTGGCTTCATGAAACTGGTCGTAGGCTGCGCGGCTTGGTTTGGCCGGAAGCGCTTGGCCAAGCGCCGGGTCGGCGCCGGGTCGGTATTCCCATTCACCGGTAAAAAAGCACTCGAGGAAGTAGCCCTGAATCGACGGGCCGCTGCCGCGGAATCGTCCGTTGCCGTTTGGGTTAAAAACCTTGATCGACAGTTCGTTCCATTTGCCCTTGGCCAAGCTGCCGGGCGGTACCTTGTAGCGCTTGGCCAAGCTGTCGCCCGCTGTGGCATCCGGCGGGAAGGTACCGGTGCCACCGAGGCGTTTGCCGTTGAGGTACGCCTCGTGGGCGGTGTGGCTTGAGTCGACGGTGAGGGTGACGGATTCCACCCAGAGGTCGCGTCCGCCGAGCGTCGTCCAGTTGTCCGGCACCTTCACCCAGCAGCGGTACCAGCCGATGCCGGCTGGCCGGTGGGCGTTGTCTGCGACGGGAACGTTTACTGGTTGCCACGGTTGTGGCCAAGCGCTTGGCCAAGCGGCGAGACAAAGCAGGGCGGTGATGATGAGGCGGTTGTGCATCCGGACGGTGTCCGGGAGAGGCTAGTCTCAGGGGACGGGAGAGTCGATGCCGGAAAGGGCGGCGGCGCGCACTTGGCCAAGTACTTGGCCAGTCA
>JAPPPH010000495.1 GCA_028817635.1 Verrucomicrobiales bacterium
GTTTTATGAGATCATCCATGAAGGGCGGCCAAAGCGGACGAACCATTTATAATCGAACCATGTGGTTCACCAAGAAAAATGCGCTTGGCCATACGGGAAATGAGTTTAAACGCGTCTGGTCAGGCGGTAGTTTCACCGCAGATGAGTTTAAAGGAGCAAATGACCGGCTTGGCCAAGCGGGCACGGTTGGCTTCCCGCCGCTTGGCCGCCATGAGTGAGGCAGAAAAAAACCGGTGTCTCCACGCAATGGCCAATGCCATCGAAGCCAACGCTGAAGTGATCCAAACGGAAAACGCGAAGGATATGGCAGCCGGCAGGGAAATGGGACTGTCCAAAGCGCTCCTCGACCGACTGTTGCTTAACGATGACCGTGTCGCCGGCATGGCAACCGGGTTGAGGGAAGTGGCTGATTTGCCGGATCCCGTTGGCCGGGTGCTGGAGGAAAGCGTTCGGCCCAACGGGCTGAAACTTAGCAAGGTGGCTTCGCCGATCGGTGTGATTGTGATCATCTACGAATCACGGCCAAACGTGACCGCTGACGCGGCCGGGCTATGCTTTAAATCCGGAAACACCACCATTCTCCGTGGGGGCAAGGAGGCGATTCACTCTAATCAAATCATTGCCCGAACCATGGCGGAGGCCGCGGTGTCGGTTGATCCGGAGTTTCCACAGGATGCCATTCAGGTTGTCCCGATCACAGACCGTGCAGCGATCCCTGAGTTGCTGTCGCTCACCGAGTATGTGGATCTTTGCATTCCACGAGGTGGTGAAAACCTGATACGAGCGGTAGCCGAGTGCTCACAGGTGCCGGTGATCAAGCATTACAAGGGAATCTGCCACGTTTACATCGATGCCAACTCCGATGCCTCCATGGCCGAGGAGATCGCTTTTAATTCCAAGGTGCACCGCCCCGGGGTTTGCAATGCTGCCGAGACGTTGCTCGTCAACGAGGCTGTAGCCGACCGTGTTCTTCCTTCGCTCTCCAAGCGATTGACGGAAAACGGCGTGGAACTTCGCGGCGATGTAACCGCAAAAACAATCCTGTCCAGCGTAGGTATCCCTGTTTCAGAAGCGTCTGCTGCAGATTGGGACGAGGAGTATCTTGACTTGATTCTCTCCATCAAGATTGTGGCAAATGTGGGTGAAGCGATCGATCACATCAACAACCACGGTTCCGGTCACACGGAGGCAATCGTCACAAACGATGCCGCTACGGCCAAGCGGTTCCAAACCGAAGTGGACGCCTCGACTATTTTTTGGAACGCCTCAACACGGTTTACGGACGGCGGGCAATTTGGCATGGGTGCCGAGATCGGGATCAGCACAGACAAAATTGGTGCCCGTGGCCCGATGGGGTTGAGGGAGTTGACGAGTTACAAATGGCTGGGCGTCGCCGATGGTTTAATTCGTGAATGAACATCGCCGGGGCCAAGCATGAGTTGGTTGAACTTTTTCAAACCGCGGGCATTGACTCTCCTGAAGCAAACGCGGAGTGGCTGCTTGCCGCGTTATTAAACTGTTCCCGCTCGGAACTTCCGTTGAGGCTTGATCAAGCTCTCTCCAGCGAACAACGAAAAACTCTCAAGGCTCAAGCCGAGCGAAGGGCAAAGCGTGAACCGTTGCAGCATATTTTGGGCACTGCATGTTTCTGCGGACTGGATTTTCAAACATCACGCGAAGCACTTATTCCCCGCCCGGAAACCGAACAACTGGTCGAGTTGGCTTGCGAGGCGGTTGATGCAATCCCCTGCCCGACAATCTATGATTTTGGGACTGGCAGCGGTTGCATCGCAATCACCTTGGCCAAGCGCTTGGCCAAGACGAAAATCATTGCCTCCGATATTTCTCCAAACGCACTTCGCTTGGCCAAGGCGAATTCCCAAGATCATTGCGTCACCAGCCAAATCGATTTTAGACAGTTCGATGGCATGGCCTTGGCCAAGGGGGAACAGGTTCATTTGATCGTTTCAAATCCTCCTTACATACCCACAGCTGAAATCGCAGGACTGCAGCCGGAAATCCGCGAATTTGACCCGCACCTTGCGCTGGATGGCGGTGGCGATGGACTTGAGT
>JAPPPH010000413.1 GCA_028817635.1 Verrucomicrobiales bacterium
ACCAACTCCTTGCCGGTACCGCTTTCCCCCTGAATCCACGCTCTGAGAAGCCGCTGGTAGTGCCGTTGGTGAATGGTGAGCCTGATTCCTTCGTGCTGGAATGCATCAAAAACGGGGCATTTGATTATTTGTCTAAACCGTTTTCCCGTGAACAAATTGAGATAGCGCTGCATAAGGCCGGGAGCTTCAACCAGATTTCCAAGACCACAGCCGCCATCGTTGAGAGTGCTGTGGACGATGCAGATCGCGAGATTCTTGGCGAGAGCCAGCTCATCGAGGAAACCCGTAAGATGATCAAGCGGGTGGCGCAGACTCAGGTCACCGTGTTGATTCAGGGGGAAAGCGGTACCGGCAAGGAGTTGGTTGCCCGGGCGTTGCACAGCCAAAGTCCACGCGCACAGAAGCCGTTCATCAAGATCAACTGTGCGGCGTTGCCGGAAACGTTGATTGAAAGTGAATTTTTCGGGCACGAAAAAGGAGCCTTTACCGGGGCGGTGGCCAAGCGCCAAGGTCGCTTTGAGCTGGCTCATGGCGGTACGATTTTGCTGGATGAAATCAGTGAAATTTCGTTGGCGATGCAGGCCAAGTTGCTACGTGTTTTGCAGGAGCAGGAGTTCGAGCGGGTTGGCGGCAGTAAAACGATCAAGGTCGATGTGCGGGTGATTGCCACGACCAACCGCGACTTGGAAGAGAGCGTTGAGAATGGCGAGTTTCGGCAGGATTTGTTCTTTCGATTGAATGTCATCCCGATCTACGTGCCGCCGCTTCGAGAGAGGGTTGGTGACATTCAGTTTTTGGCGGAGAAATTCCGTGAACTTTTCGTCCGGAAGCACGGCGTCTCGGTGGATGGTTTTAGTGAGTCGGCAGTTGTGTCGTTAAGCGATCATGACTTTCCGGGCAACGTCCGGGAATTGCAGAACGTGATTGAGCGCGCGGTTATTCTGTGTGATCCCGACGGGGTCATTCAACCGGAGCAGTTAAACCTGCTTGGCCAAGCGCTTGGCCGAGCGAAGGCTCAAACTCAAGAAGAGATCGAGGCGGATGACGATGACACTGGGGAAAACTCGTTTCCCAGCATGGATGATGTTGAAAAGGAACACATCCTCCTTGCGCTTGGCCAAGCGGAGTTTAATCGATCCAAGGCGGCCAAGATGTTGGGGATGAACGTCCGAACGTTGCGCAACAAGATCAACTCCTATCGGGAAACGGCAGTGACTCCCGAGGACTTGGCCAAGCTGGGCGAACAGGAATAAGTCTCAGTAAACGGCTACTTTTCGGATTGCCAACATGAGGTTGCGGCGTACTATTTGCCCGACAAGAGGTGGATCATGTTTTTGTTGCGCGCCATAAGTAAAGTCGTAGCGGCGGGATTGGTGTGTGCTGGCTTGGCCGTTTCGGTAAGCGCAGGCACGTCAATTGACCGCCATCTTTCGGTTGACAACAAATCCCGCGAGTTGGGCGAAATCATTTCCGGTCAACCATTGGATGACTTGGCTTATCTTCGTAAAGCCACCGTCGACTTGATTGGTCGTATCCCGACTTTTTCTGAAATCGAGCAGTACCAGAGTTGGCCCAAATCCAAGCGACGTGGGCTGTTACTTGACCGGCTGTTCGAAGACAAGGGTGTGGCGGATCGGTGGACTATTTTCTATGCCGATCTACTTCGGATTCGTAGCCGGGCTGAAGGCGGCAATCGTCTGCTGGCGTATGTCCATCAATCGATTGAAAACAACCGGCCTTGGGACGAGATGGCCAGAGAGCTGATCGCAGCAAGTGGATCATCCGGAAACACACCTTCGGTTGGCTTTCTTTTGGCAGACGATTCCGATCCGATGACCATGGCTGGGGCGACAGCTCAGGTTTTTCTGGGCGTGCGGATGGCGTGCGCCCAGTGCCACAATCACCCCTTCGACAAGTGGCGGCAAAAACAGTTTTATGAACTCGCCAGTTTCTTCGGCAAAACCAAACAGGTCGAAAGTCGATTGAGCAAAAAAACGTATGTTACCGAGGGGGACGAAATGAAGGTGCTCTCGCCGCCGGAACGCCGAAAGCCCAAGGAGCGTTTCCCGG
>JAPPPH010000438.1 GCA_028817635.1 Verrucomicrobiales bacterium
CTGCGCCAAAGATCCTCCTTTAATGCGAAACTGCTCATTCCCACTCCTCCGATCTGGTTCAGGCCGCTCTCATCGTAGGCCGGCTTGATGGCATCAACGAGACCCCCGATCATCGGCCCGAACAACGGGTTGTTGATGAGCGAGTCTTCGCCGCCTTCCCGGGTCATTTCCAGCAGGCTCTCGATCATTTGATCGAGTTGTTTCATGACCTTGGCCGTGTTCATGTAGGCATAGAGGTGGCCGTTCGGGTCGAGCTTTGCCGTGACTGCGTCGAAACTGGTCTTTTCCGCGGCTTGAGCCGGGGTGACCGGGAGCGTCAACGCCCCCGCTGCGCAGAGTGTTGCGATGGTGGTTTGTAGTTTTTTCATTGGAAAAAAGTCGATTTGCTTTCAGCACAGTACCGAATGGAAAAAAAATGTCAACAAATAAGTATAAAAATATAGGTCTGGAATCTCTGTAATAGCGATCGAAAACCCTGTGGCCCTTGTGGACTGCGTCGGCAGAAAAGTCTTTGCTCGCAAGGTTTATCGCTTGGCCAAGTCGGGGTTGAATATCGAATACAGAATACGGAGCGCCGAAGTGCGAAGGGGCTGAGGTAGGGACGGCTGTCCCAGCCGTCCTTGGGTTGAGACACAGATTTCACGGATTATCACGTGTCATTTTTAAATCCTGTCCATCTACGTCCCATACTGGTGAGTTTCGCTTGGCCAACGGAGCGGGGACATTCCTGTCCCCGTTGGGAACCAAAAACACACGAGGACGGCTGGGGACAGCCGTCCCTACCCGGCGCTTGGCCAAGCGCTGGGTTAGTTTTCCTCTTGGCTAAGCGGGAGGCCGAATTGGGCGACTTGGCTGTTGAAGGTGTGCTTCAGCTCCAGCGGTTTTTCCGCCGCTTGGCCAAGCGCGACCGGGATCTCGAACAGCACACCGGAGACCTGACACGCGCCTTCGTCCTTGCAGAAATAGGCGATCGCCTCGACGCGAACGACGCCCTCCTTGGCGCCGTCCTTTAGCTGTACCGGGATGGTGATTGTCTGGTTGCCGGTGAGTGCGCCGCTGGCCTTGGCCTCGACGATCGAGACGGGTGCCTCCTCATCTGCGATAACCTGCCAACGACTGCCGGCTGCCTCGGTGTATTTGTGGTCGGCAGGCAGCTTAAGGCTGAGAGTGAGCGCGCCGTCCTTGCCCTTGGCCAGTCGCAGCGGTTCGGTGCGGATGATTGGCGTGCCGGGTAGGTCGGCCAGTCGCACGCTGCGCGGAGCGATCGGCTCCTTCGCAGACGGGACGCCAGTGAGTTTGAGTGTGCGGACCTCCAGCGAGTCAAGGTCGACCACGCGGATGACATGGTTGTTTGTGTCGGCGACGTAAAGCGTCTTGGCGTCCGGGCCAAGCGCAAAACCGGACGGCTCGGAAAACTGGGCCTCGAGCGCCTTGCCATCCTTCAGCCCCGGCTTGCCGGAGCCGACCCAGCGTTTGACCTCGTTCGCCTTCGGGTCGAGCAACTTTAGGCGGTGGTTGTACGTGTCGGCCACGATGACTTTCTTTTCCTTCTCCCACCACTGAACCCCGAGGACGTGCTGCATGCGGGCCTTCTCGCCGATCCCGTCGATGTCGCCGAACGCGAAGAGGTTTCGTGGCTGGGCATCCTCTCCGCCTGCGATGGTGCGGGTTGCGCCGGTCGAGAGGCTGATTGCGCGCACGGTGCTGCTTTCGCTGTCCGCGATGAACAGCTCGCCCGCGCCAACGGTGAGACCGGACGGCTGCGCCCAGGCGGCCTGAAACGGATCGGGGTGGTTGAGGTTTTGCTCGGAGCCGTTGCCGCTGAAGTTGTGGGCGATTTTCTTTTCAAGATCGTACGCCCAAATCTGGTGCGTGCCGGCCATGGCGATGAACACTTGGCCGCCCTCGACGTACACGTCCCACGGGGTGCTGATGACCTGCTCACGGCCACCGCGGCCGCCGTTGTAGTCGCGCCCCTGCGTGCCGTTGCCGACCAATGTGGTCACGGTTTTGGCCTTGGTGTCGACCACGCGCAGAGCGTGGTTTTCTGCATCGGCCACGTACAGGTTGTTCCCGTGCAGCGCGAGTCCCTGCAACCGAAAAAAACGGGCCTTGTCGTAGGCTCCGTCGACCAGCCCGATCCGGCCGGTGCCGATCGCCTCGATGAATTTTCCTTCGAGATCGGTCACGACGATGCGGTGGTTGTTTGAGTCGCTGATGTAAAGCCGACCGGCCTTGGCATCGATGGCGAGTTTGCCGGGGTAACGCAGCGGGGTGGAGACGACGGCCTTGTCCTTCTCGGGCGACATCGGCACCGGGTCGTGCCGGAAAAGTTCCTTCGGGTAAAACTCGAGCGCTGCTGTGATGCAGGCATCGAGCACCTCCTTGTTGCCCTCACCGGAGACCAAAAGCATGAGGTTGCCCTTGGGGCCGACCACGGCGAGAGACGGCCAACTGCGCACGCCGACCTGCCGCCACATTCGCATTTCGTCGTCATTCACCACCGGGTGGGCGATCTCGTAGCGCAGCACCGCGTCGCGAATGTTCGCGGAGACTTTTTCGTTTTCAAACTTGGCCGAGTGCACACCGACGAATGCCACCGGATACCCGGCGTAGCGTTCCTCCAGTTCGACGAGGTCGGGGAGAATGTGAATGCAGTTGATACAGCAGTACGTCCAGAAATCGAGTACCACTATTTTGCCGGCCAGTTGTTTGCTGAACGACAGTGGTGGGGAGTTGAACCAGTCCTTGCCCTCCGGAAACTCCGGCGCCTTGAGGGCTTCCGCCCGTTGATCGACCCGCTCGATGTGCGCCCGGAGTTGCTGAAGCAACTCTGAAAAGCGCTCGCTGCGAGGCGGCAGGTCAGCCGCTTGGCCAAGCGGCGTGAATAAAGCACAAAGCAGCAGGGCAACGGTCAATTTGGCCAAGCGCTTGGCCAAGAGAGAATGTGAGAACGGCTGGAACTGAGTCACGCGGACAAACTGCCGTTGCCCTCAAACGGTTGCAAGTTTGCAGTCGTGTGGGGGAATCCCTGACAGCCGCGAGAATTCGTTTTCACGGAAGCGTCGATTACGCGGAAAACGTTATAACAGAGTCGAACTTGAGACCGGTTCGCTGCTGGCATTTTGAAAACGGAACGGCAAAAAGTTGCCCTCCAATGGGATAGGGGGCATGGAGGCCGCGAAAAAAAAGCCCCCGCCCAGCTTTTCCACTGAACGAGGGCCAACCCGATGAAAACACACCGCACTTAGTGTTAAGTACGATGACACGCCCTATACGCTGGAACGGGGCTTGGGTTTCAATTTTTTTTCATTTTTTTTTGGCCGGCAAAAATGAGGGAGTCAGCGGCTGGTCATTGACTGGAAACTCATGCCTCCCTAGGCTGCACCGCGAGCATGAAACTGGTCATTTTAGCAGCAGGCTATGCCACTCGCCTGTATCCACTTACGTTAAATCAGCCCAAGCCACTTTTGCCGGTCGCGGGCAAGCCGATGGTCGATCACGTCCTTAGATGTCTAGCCCCGATCGAGGCCATCGATCACGTCTATGTTGTTACCAATGAGAAGTTTGCGGGGCATTTTGAGGATTGGGCGAAAAATCGCGATACCTCCGAGTTTTCTGCACCGGTGACAGTGGTGAACGATCATTCAACGGATGATACCAACAAACTCGGCGCAATCGGGGACTTGCACCTTGTTTTAAAAAGCCAAAACTTGGACGACGATGTGATCGTGGTCGCCGGAGACAATTTATTCAGCGAGGGACTGGGCGATTACGGCCGGATGTGCGCCGAGACCAACGCCCCGGTACTCGGTGTATACGACGTTGGAAGTCTCGACGAGGCGACCAAATACGGCGTGGTCGAGCCCAACGCCGATGGGCATATCGTCAGTTTTGAGGAAAAACCGGCTGAACCGAAGTCGACCCTCATTGGCATCGCGCTGTACCACTATCCCAAGGCGGTGCTGCCGCTGATCGACCAGTACATCGCCGACGGGAACAACCCGGATCAACCCGGTCGCCTGATCCAGTGGCTCTATCCACAGATGCCGGTTTACACGTGGAGCGTGCCCGGAACGTGGTATGACATCGGCTCCAAGGAAACCCTCGAGGAGGCCGACCAAATCTTTTCCAAAAATCAAGTGTCATGAAACGGTTCCTGTTTCTTTTGTTCACGGTGTTGCTCCTGCCCGCGCTTGGCCAGGCGCAAAACAACAAGGCCAAGCGCCCGAACCCGATGGCTCCGATCGAGGATCAGCCGGGCCTGCCGCGAGTGCTGTTGATTGGCGACTCCATCTCGATCGGCTACACTCTGCCAACGCGGGAATTACTCGAGGGCAGGGTAAACCTGCACCGCATCCCGACCAACGGCGGGCCGACCGTCAAGGGACTGCAACAAATCGAGTCGTGGCTCGGGAAGAAGAAGTGGGACGTCATCCATTTCAACTGGGGACTGCACGATTTGAAGTACATGGGGCCGAATGGCGAGAACCTGTTTCCAAAAGAAAAGGGGGGCAAAGCGCAGGTGTCACTCGAGGATTATGAAAAAAATCTGGATCGCCTCGTGCAACGATTAAAGAAAACCGGGGCCAAGTTGATCTGGCGCAACACAACGCCGGTGCCGCCCGGTTCGAAGGGCCGCTATGTGGGCGATTCGATCAGGTACAACGCTGCCGCTGAACGGGTGATGATCCGCCATGGCGTCCCCACACATGACCTATTCACCCTGAGCCGTGAGCGCATGAAGGAAATCATGCTCCCGGCCAACGTCCACTACACCAAGGACGGCTCCAAGGCGTTGGCGGAGAGCGTAGCCAACGTCATTCTTCAAGCGTTGAAATAACCGCTTGGCCAAGCGCAGGTAGGGATGGCTGTCCCAGCCTTCCTCCCAAAAAAGACTGCCCAACTGGGTGGCGGCGGTTTACCCTGCCCGGATGAGCCGTTTGTTTCGTTTGTCAGTATTGGCCGCGTTTTGCGTGGGTGGGGCGGTGGTTTCACAGGCCGGGAACTGGCCGTCGTGGCGGGGTGACCTTGCGGGGACGGGCATCGTGCGTGACGGGGAACTTCCGCTGAAATGGGACACAAAGAAGAACGTCCGCTGGCGCGTCCCGTTGCCTGATCGTGGCAATAGCACTCCGATTGTTTGGGGTGACAAGGTGTTCATCACGCAGGCAACGGAGTCCGACAAGCGTCGTTCCGTGATGTGCTTCGACAAAAAAAACGGCGCGCTGCTATGGCAGAAGGGCGTGAAGTACACCAAGCCGGAACAGACTCACAAAACAAATCCCTACTGCTCCGGTTCGCCGGTGACTGATGGCCGGGTGGTGGTGGCCAACTACGCCTCCGCCGGCGTAGCCGCGTACGATCTTGAAGGGGAACAGCTTTGGCATCGTGACCTTGGCCCGCAGGAACACGTCTGGGGGAATGGCACGTCACCGGTGTTGTTTGGGGATCTTTGCCTCGTGTACCACGGCCCCGGCCCGAACTCCACGCTGTACGGTCTCGACAAGTTAAGCGGCCGCACACTTTGGAAGCGCAAGATCGAGGAGAAGGATGACGCCAAGCGCGTCGACGGTTTTCGTGGTCGCAACGGCGGCATCAACGGGGCGTTCACCACGCCGATTGTCATAGAGGCGAACGGCCGCCACGAGGTGATCCTCAGCGGGGCAAACATTCTTTGGGCATTCAACCCGGAGGACGGCGAGGAACTCTGGAAGTGCAGCGGTCTGAATCCGCTGGTGTACACGTCGCCGGTATTCGACGGGAATGTGGTGCTCTCGATGGGCGGCTACTTCGGTGCGTCGATCGCGGTCAAGCCGGGCGGCAGCGGGGACGTCACGGCCAAGCGCGTGTGGCACGACCCGCGCTCGAAGAAAAACCGACTGGGCACGGCGGTCATCCGGAACGGCTACGCGTTTTTTGCAAACATGTCCGGGTTCGCGGAGTGCGTGGATATGAAAACCGGCAAGGTGGTGTTCGAGGAGCGGCTGCCGTCGACTGCCAACAACGCCGCCTCGTGGGCTTCGCCGATCCTCGTGGGCGACCGTGTGTATGTGACCAATCAGTCCGGCGATACGAATGTGTTTCGTGCCGGGCCGAAGTTCGAGTTGTTGGCGACCAACTCGGTGGGGGAATATTCGAACTCCACGCTGGCAGCGTCTGACGGTGCGATATTCCTGCGCACGCACAAAAGCCTTTGGTGCATCGCCGAGTGACAGCGGGCTTGGCCAAGCGCTTGGCCAAGCGGAGCCTGAGCCGCAGTCTTGAACCCAAGGTGCTGCGACGACTATAACGGGGCATGGATTTTTTTGTTCTGGCAGCGGTGCCACCGACCGAAGCGCAAACCGCCTGGCAATTGTTGCAACAGGGCGGCCCGATGGTCTGGGTGCTGTTGCTCGTCTCGGCGTTTGCCATCACCGCGTTCCTTGAGCGATTGCTCTATTACCACCGCGCGCAAATCAACGCCTCCGAGTTTATGGCCGGCGTGCGCACAGTGTTGAAGAACGAGAACGTGGTGGAGGCGGTGGCCATCTGTGATGCCACGCCCGGGCCGGTTGCGCGTCTGGCCAAGTTGGGCATCCTCAACCGCGAACAGTCGCACGAGAGGTTACGCGAGATGCTTGATGACCATGGTCGGGCCGAGGTGCCGCGGCTTGAGAAACGCCTGAACATGCTCGGCACCATTGCTCAGATCGCACCGCTGCTTGGGTTGCTGGGGACAGTGCTGGGATTCATTCGGATTTTTCGCGGCGTGTGGATGGAAGGTAACTGGGTGCTCGCCAATGACTTGGCTGGCGGCATTTGGGAAGGGTTAATCTGCATGGCACTGGGGTTGGCTATCGCGATCCCGTGCACCATCGCTTTCAACTATCTCGTGGCACGCAAGGACGACATCGCTTTGGACATTGAGAAATCGACGTCCGATCTGCTGACAATCTTGACGTTCGAATTGGCGCCGGCGAAGGGTGGCTCCTCACGCGGCACCGCAGCACGCAAGGTGGCGAAAACAGCCAAGTCGAAGGAATCGTGAAGTACCCCGGCAACATCAAGCCGCTGCACGGTGGCATCCAGGCTGCGCCGTTTGTTGGCGTGCTTTTCCTGATGGTGCCGATGCTGCTGTTTCACACGTCCCTTGTATTCAAGCCGGGGGTGACGGTGGATTTGTCGCTACCGGTCTCAGCGCAAAAAACCGGCGTCACCGATCCGTCGCTCTCCATCGCAGTCGACGCCGAGGGGATGTTGCATTTCCACAATAAACAGGTGGTGCCGCAGGTATTTTCCGAGACGGTAAAGGAGGAGGATGAGGGCACGCCGCTGGTCGACCTGGTGATCAATCGCGTCGAGGAACTCGACAGCAATCTGCTGATCCGATTGGTGGAGCAGGGCCGCGTGTTGCTGAACGGCAAGCCGGCCGAGGCGGAGACCCAGTTGAAGGCCGGGCACCAGATTGAGTTGGATGTGCCGGCGACGGAACTGCTTCGTCGCCGGGTGGAACAGGAGATCGAGCGGGGAGGTCTGGAGTCGGGAAACATTTCGCTGCTGATTCAAGCTGACAAGGACGTGCGGCATGAGACCATCATCAACCTGTGCGCCATGGCTGGCGAACTGGGGGTGGGGCGGGTGTTGCTGGCAACGCGCCCGACGGATTTTTCACGGCCACCCGAGCCGGAAAACTGACCGAGCGATGGGCGTGTCAGTGACAACATCCCGATCCGCGAACGGTCTGTCCGGTCGTACGGTCATCTTTTTTGCCGTGGTGGTTTTCGTTGGCCAGATCGGGGTGTTGGCGTGGTTGGGGGGCGGGGCGTTGCCCGAAAGGCGGGTCGACACTTCGCCCGGATTGGGATTGATGCCGGAGATTCTGCTCATACCGGACCACGGGGCCGGCGCCCCATACAGTGACCCGATGCTGTTCACCCGGCCCAACCGACGCGGGTTTTCCGGGAAGGCGTGGCGTGGCTTCGAGGTGGTGGATCACCAGTTGATTGACTGGGAGGAGCCGAGTCGACCGTTGCCCAACGAACCGGCCGACCTTGGGGGGCGTTTTCGGTCAACGCTTCCGAACCACCTGGCGTTCGTGTCGAACATACCGGCCAAGCGCTTGGCCAAGCCGATGGAGGTGTCGCTGCCGCCGCTGGCCATGAGGGCGACTTCGGAGATGGAGATTCGCGGCAGCTTGGCCAAGCGGCCGCTGGTTCGCTCGATCATCGTGCCGGGATTGTCCCACGGGGAGGCGCTCCAACGAACCCGGGTGCGGATCGGGGTCAGCCCGGATGGCTACGTTGTATCAGCCAAGCTGCCGGGGCGTCTGGCCAAGCCGGGGTCGCAACAGGCGGCAGCCGACCAGCGAGCGCTGGGGTTGCTCCGCGGTATCCGCTTCGAACCGCTCACCGGCGCGACATCACGGTTGCCGACAGATGCTGACCGGCTGGAGTGGGGCGAGGCGGTGTTTTTTTGGCAGACAGTAAAACCGCCTGAGCCGCCACCGGTTGCGCCCGCACCGGGGTCCCCTTCATCGTAATGCAGCCCGGCCCGATCATTTTTCTTTGTTTTGCCCTCGCGGCGGGTGTGCTGGCAGTGCTGGTGACGGTGTACGAGTTGCGGCGCAAACGCTTTGAGCCGGAGCCCACGGAGGATCGGGTGTTTCGTTGCGGCGATTGCAGTTACGTCTACACGGACGACCCGGACGTGGATCAGTCCCGTTGCCCGGAGTGTGGCCGCTTCAACACGCCGTTTGTTTTTTAACGCGCGTTACCGCTGGTAAACAACCATCGCGCCGTAGTCGTCCAGGTACTTTTGTGTACTGGGATCGAAGTGCGCGTAGTTGACTGACTGGATGCTGATGATCTGGTCGCGATTGAGCTTGGCCAGGAATTCATTGAGCACATCGTCAAACTTGTCGTGCCCCAGTTCGATGCACTCGCCGCGCTTGATGGTTTTGACGCAGATCCGGCCGTCGCCTGACATCGACTCCTCCTCGGCGGCCTTGCTTTTGACGAGCACCTCCGGTTTGCCCTCATGTACCGGCACGGAGTATTTTTTTGCCTCCGACTTCGGCTCCTCCTTGGGCGGTGGAGACTCGATGACGGTGACATTCTGCTCGCCGGGTTTGGGAATCTCAAACGGCTTGGAACAGTTGGGACAGTCGATCTGTTCCCCGGAGATGGATTCATCGGTGGTCAGATTTTGGCCACAATGCGGACAGTCAAAGTTGAGGTCTGCCATGGTGCGGAAACGGTTGCTGGACAAGTCCAGTCTGCGCCTCTTGCCGGGGGAACGCCAGCCCTAAAATCACGATTTTTGAGTTGCACCGCACGGGCGTGGAAGGCAGTTTTTCGCCAACCCGGTGCTGTTAGTGTATTGCCAATCAAACCATGAATCGTGAACTGAATCGAACGCGTACGGGTAAAACCGGCAATCAACGGGGTTTTACCCTGATTGAGTTGCTGGTGGTCATCGCCATCATCGCCATTCTTGCCTCCATGCTGTTGCCTGCACTTGGCCAAGCCAAGGCTCAGGCGCAAAAGATTTTTTGCATGAACAGCGAAAATCAAATGGGCAAGGCGTTATCCATGTATGTCGGGGATAATGCGTATTACCCTGGGCATTGGGATATGCGTTCCGGGATTGGCAAATCAAAATATGTCCCGGGCAAGTATGCCAACAACGCCGTTTCCTGGCCGGGCCGCCTTTACTTCTATGCACCGAGCACAGATATGTTTTTCTGCCCGGCCAAGAAGGGCAAGGGGGCGGACCGCTTTAAATGGAAAGATTACTCCGGCAAGGATCCAACGAAGAAACATCCCTCGTTTCCCTTTAACCTCTATCCCGGAGGCGGTGCATTTTTCACCTACGGTTACAACGACTGGGGCGTGCGTGAGTTCGTTCGGGTCAAGGGCCGAACCATGGGGCTGGGCGGCGATATCCGAAGCGAAGCCGATTTGATTCCCGAAAGCCACGTCCGCAACCCGTCCGACATGATTTGCATCTCGGACACTCAGGCCGACGGGGTATGGGACTGTGCGGTCGATCCCTGTGACCCCGGAACCTTCAAAAATCCAGCCAAGGAGTGGCCCAGCAAACGTCACCTGTCCGGTTCCAACATCCTGTTCGCCGACGGTCACGCTGATTATTACAAGATGCTCGATCTGGTCGGGCGGGAAGAAAGCGGGGCGTATAAGGATGGGGCGGCCCAAATGTTGAAGCGTTGGAACAATGACAACGAGCCCCATCGGGAGTGGTGGTAAGCCGATGAGTGACAACGTAAAAATTATCCTCGCAGTTTTGGGGATCCTTGTGGGGGGCGGGTTCACATTCTCCTACCTTACCTCCCCGAGTGAGAGTGAAGATTTTCCCGATGGCGGGACTTGGGCCAAGTGCAATGCCTGTCAGGCGATGCAGGTCATCGACCCGGAGATGCGGGGCAAATTCTATGAAGAAAACCCCAACATGATGGGGCGACCCATGGCGTGCCCCAAGTGCAACAAGGGAGCGTTGATGGATGGATTAAAATGCCCAACCAAGGGCTGTTTTTATACGCAGGCAAAACAATCCAAGGATGGGGCACCGGCCTGCCCTGTCTGTAGTTCTAAACTCCCCTAGCCGCTTGGCCAAGCGCCTGGCCAAGCGACCTTGTTTATTATGAAACTTCGGCATCAAACCCACAGTCGTGCGTTCACGTTAATTGAGTTGCTGGTGGTGATTGCGATCATCGCCATTCTCGCCGGGTTGCTGCTGCCGGCGTTGGCCAAGGCCAAAAGCAAGGCACAGGGCATCAAGTGCATCAACAACACCAAGCAACTTTCCCTTTGCTGGGTAATGTACGCCGGGGACAACGACGACAACCTCGTGAAAAACTCCATCCGCGGCGGCCACAAAGAGTCGTGGATCGATCCGTCGTACAACATGCGCAACCCGTCTCACGCGAAGGATGTGCGGCATCTGCGTCAGGGTAAACTGTTCAAGTACAACGAGTCGCTGGAGATTTATCAGTGCCCGTCACAGCCGATTTTTGGCAAAGGCAAAAACAGCTACGTGCCGGTGCGGAGTTACTCGATGAATGGTCACATCGGTGGCATTTACGCGGAGATCAGCTGGGTGCAGGGCGGCCAATATCCGCCCCGCGTGAA
>JAPPPH010000007.1:0-4486 GCA_028817635.1 Verrucomicrobiales bacterium
AAGCCACCATCGCCATCAGTGAATTGTTCGTGCCTAGGTCTATGCCAATGATTTTTCCCACCGCCGAAAACCTGCCATGCACAAGACAACGCAGCACGCCAATTCACAACCCACCTCAACCACCTAGCCAAACGCATCGCTCGCTATGGCGTTGGCTTGCGCTTGGCCAAGCGCTACCTTTGCGGGCGATGCGCCGGGCTTTTCATCTGATTACTGCCACGCTGTTGCTGACGGGCTGCGCCAGCTACGAGCGACAGACGCATTCGTTTCGCGGTGCATGGAACGGGGGCAACACCCAAAAGGCGGCCGAGCTGGCCAACGTGCAGGTTTATGACAGGAGCGATTCCCGTGACGGCGTGATTTGGCTGCTGGAACAGGGGGCCGCTCTGCGGGCCAACGATCAACTGCCGGAAAGCACTTACGCGTTTGATCGTGCTGAAAAGCGGATGCAGTACTACGAGAGTCAGGCCAAGGTTCGCGTATCCAAGGAAACGACGGCACTGGTCGTCAATCTGGCCACGGTGCCGTACGAGGGCCGTGGCTACGACCGCGTGATGCTCAACACGTATCAGGCGTTGAATTATCTGCGGCTTGGCCAGCCGGACGCCGCGATGGTGGAGTTGAGACAGGCCAGTGATGAACAGGACGCTGAGTTGATTCGCAACGCGCGCCGGATCACCTCCGCACGCAAGTCGGCTGGGCAGTATCAGTCAAATATTTTACGCACACAAAACGATGTCGGCACGCGCACACAGCTCGACCGTTTGCAACCAAGCCTGAACATGGACTACGGCGCGTTCGTCAATCCGTTTGCCGATTTCCTGCACGCGCTTTGCCTGTGGAGCCTCTCGGATGACCAGCGTGAAAACGCAATCGTCTCGTTGCGACGCATTCACGATACGTTGGGTGGCCCTGCGTTTATTGCGGACGAGATCGAGCTCGTCGATGGTGTGCTCTCCGGGAATAAACATCCCGACCTGACCTATGTGATCTTCGAGACCGGCGTGGCCCCGGTGCGGAGAGGGGAACGTCTCGACATCCCGTTGTTCGACCGGGATCTGCCGTATGTTGCTGCTGAGTTCCCGAGGTTGGAAAATCGCGGACACCCGCTCACCTGTGCCGTGGCCATCGGCGAAACGAAGATGGACGCCACGCTGATCTGCGACATGGACGCTGTGATCGGGCGAGATTTCCGGAGCGAACTGCCCGGGATGTTCACCCGCACCCTCGCTTCCGCTGCGCTCAAGGCCACTGCCACAAAAAAGATCGGGGACAAAACCGGAGACATTGGCACGGTGCTCGGCACGGTGTATCAGGTCGTCTCCACGCAGGCCGATTTGCGGACGTGGACCTCGCTGCCCAAGTCATTTGCCGTAGCCCGTGTCGATACACCTGCGGATCGCAAACTAACCCTGTTCGTCGGCCCACAAAAAAGCGAAGTCACTGTGAATACCGGTCGCGTGAACGTAGTCTACGTGAAGGGATTTGCCCACGGTACACCCTTGAAGATTCATCAATTTCGACTTAAATAAACCCCAGATATGAACGCATTTGCCAAAACGCTCACTACCGCGCTGCTACCGGCTCTGGCCCTCGGTTGCGCCTCGGCCAAGTACATCGACGAAGGCGGCGACGACAGCATCGTCAACGTCGGCCAGATCAACACGCAGGACTGGATCCACGCCGCCGATCAACTCACCCAGTCGCTGCTACTCTCCGGCGCGATTCAATCCGTCGCCGGCAAGCCGAAGATTTTGATGATCGGCCGGATCAAGAACAACACCTCAACCCACATCGACACCGACAGCCTGATGAAAAAAATCCGCGTGGCTCTCAATAAAAGCGGCCGCGCCCTCACCACCACGGCGGTCGGTTTGGACGGACCCGAGGATGCCTCGTCCAAGGCTGTCCGCGAGTTGCGGTCGGACGACGAGTTCAATCAGGAGACCATCCCCGACAAGGGCAATCTCATCTCCCCCGACTACAGCCTCTCCGGCAAGATCATTCAGAATAACGCCCGGGCGGGCCGCATCAAGCAGTCCGAGTTCGCCTTCCAGCTAAGCCTCACCGATCTCAAGACTGGCCTGGCAATCTGGGAGGAGGAAAAACTGATCGTCAAGCAGGGAGCCCGGGCCGCCGTCGGCTGGTAACCCAGCCAGACGATGGTTGGGACGGCTGTCCCCAGCCGTCCTCAACGACCCAGTGCTAGGAAGCTCACCTGAGGATTATTTAAAGACGGGCTCGAAGGCTCGCCCCTCCAACGTAGCGCTTGGCCAAGCGCAATTGGCTTTCCGAAACGCCGCTTCGCGGTGATACTCCGCCTGCCCTTGGGGCAACGTCATGGATTGGCATTTCCGATCACGCTCACATCAGTGCAATGAATGCGAGGCGGCTTTCGAGGACGAACAGCCGTACCACACCATCCTCTTTCGGGGTATGGAGAGCCTTGAACGCCGGGATATCTGCCCGGGCTGCTGGACGAAAAACCACAAGTCTGAACCGGGAAAAATCGACGGTTACATTTCCCACTGGCAGGGTGTCTACGAGGTGCCGCCCCCGCCCCCGCCCGAGGCGATCCAGAAGGACAACGCTGAGACGCTGCTCAAAAAGATGATCGAGCAGAATGACCCCGAACACACCGAGGCCTGTTTCATTCTCGCCGTGATGCTTGAGCGTAAACGCGTCATCAAGAACAAGGATCAGGTGCGGCAACCGGACGGCAAAAGGATGTTGATATACGAGCACACCAAAAACGGCGACGTGTTCACCATCCTCGACCCCGCACTGAAACTGACCGATCTGGGACAGGTTCAGGCCAAAGTTGCTGAATTACTGGAGCACGGACTCAATCCACAAACCGAGACGCTGCCTGAGGAGGAAAGCGGCAACGGCGAAGCTGAATCCGGGCCTCCGGAGCCAGCCAATGAATCCCAGCCAGAAGTCGCAGCAGTAGCCGATGAGGCCTGACCTATTTTTTCGTGTCAGATTTACAGGAATTACAGGAGACGCTCGGGTACACATTCCGTGACGAGTCCCTGCTACGCCTTGCCCTGACTCACCCATCCGCTTCCGGCAAAAAATCGATTCCTGCGGAGGACAATCAGCGGATGGAGTTTCTCGGGGATGCCATCCTGCAGGCGGTGATCTCCGACGCGCTTTACACGCTGCACCCCAACCGCGACGAGGGCACGCTGACCAAGGCACGGGCCGCGCTGGTTAACGGTACATCCCTCGCCGCCAAGGCCGCGCCGCTTGGGCTCGAGGATTATCTCACGATGAGCCGCGGCCAGCGGGCCGATTTTGAGCGGGGCAAAGTCTCCGCGCTCGAGGACGCGCTCGAGGCGATCGTCGCCGCGCTGTTTCTCGATGGCGGAATGGAGGCTGCAAGCGACTTTGTTCGGCGGACTTTTGCCGCGGAACTCGCCAACCCGGACAGGATCGAGGCGATCAAAAACCCGAAAGGCGAGCTGCAGGAACTGCTGCAGGCCGAGTCCGAAGAGGCACCAACGTATGAACTGCTCAGCTCAACCGGGCCGGATCACGATCGTGAGTTTGAGGTGGTCGTGAAACACCTTGGCCAAGCGCTTGGCCAAGGGAAGGGCAGCAGCAAAAAAGCGGCCGAGACGGAGGCTGCACTGTCGGCATTGGCCAAGCTTCAGGCCAGTTGATCGAAGTCGAGCGCGATGTCCACTGATGGTGCGGAATGCGTTAGCGCGCCGACTGAGATGTAATCCACACCGGTCTCGGCGATTTCACGAACGGTCTCAAGAGTCACCCCGCCGCTGGCCTCAGTATTCGCCCGACCATCGATCAACCCGACTGCCTGCCGCAATTCATCGCACGACATGTTGTCCAGCAGGATGATGTCCGCCCCGGCCTCGGCGGCGGCTTGAGCCTGTTCGACCGTGTCGGCCTCGGCCTCGATTTTCAGGTCGGGATAGTTTTCCCGGGCACGTCGGATCGCCTCGGCCATGTTTCCTTCCAGCGCAGCAAGGTGGTTGTCCTTGATCATCACTTGATCGTAGAGGCCGATGCGATGATTGGTGCCGCCGCCGCAGGCCACGGCGTATTTCTCCAACGCGCGCCAGCCGGGTGTGGTTTTGCGGGTGTCGAGAATCTGGACGTTGGTGCCGGCCACCTGCTGGACGAACTGCGCCGTCATCGTCGCCACGCCGGAAAGGCGCTGGACGAAGTTGAGCGCGGTGCGCTCGGCGGTCAGCAACGCACGGGTTGGCCCCTGCAGGCGGAGCAGCGGTTGATAAAAATCCCCGTCCTGACCGTCCCTCACCTCGATGCCAAAATCGATTCGCTCGTCCACCTCCTGAAACGAGGCAAGCGCCAAGTCCACGCCGGCCATCACCAGCGGCTCCCGGGCGGTCATGACTGCGGTGGACAAGGCGTCCGCCGGCACGGGGGGCGGCGTGGGGGCGGGCCCACGGCCGCTGTCGTCGGCCCCCGAGGCCCGACGCAGCGGCAGGGAGGGGGG
>JAPPPH010000007.1:4496-11065 GCA_028817635.1 Verrucomicrobiales bacterium
CGGGCATCCCCGCTGCCGACGTCCCCCGCCACCGCCGCCCCAACCAGCGGCAGGTAACCGTCTGCAGCCAACGCTTCCGGCACGGGCCGAGTCTTGGCCAAGCGCTTGGCGGTTTGAAGCCAAAAACCAAGCGCTTGGCCAAGCGTTCAATTGGCTTCCCAAGCTTGAAAAGATCGGTAAAATCCGCGCCACGCTCATGGGACGAATAGAAAAACGCCGCTTGGCCTTACCTGCGATACTCGCCGCTTGGCTGGTCATTTTATGCACAGCCACGCCGGTTTTTGGCGAAACCAAGCCGGGCCGTTGGGACAAGGAAATCGAGGCCTTCCTCGAGGCGGATCGTGCAAAGGCGCCAAAGAAGAACCGCACGCTGTTCATCGGCAGCTCCAGCATCAAGCGCTGGGAGACTCTGGAACAGGACTTCCGCTCGTCGGTTGGTACGGTGATCCGCCGCGGGTTTGGCGGAGCTGGAATTCAGGACGCCACTCGCTATGCAGACCGGATCATCCTGCCGTACAAGCCAAGGCAGATTGTGTTATACGCCGGAGGGAATGAGATTCGAAGGGGGGCATCGCCAGAGGGCATCGCCACGTTCTTCGATGCGTTCGTTAAGAGGGTCTGTGCTGAATTGCCGCGGACACGCATCGCGTTTGTCTCCATCAAGCCAAGCCCCAAGCAGTGGGTCAACGCAGCAAAAATAAAACAAGCCAACCAACTTGTCCGCGAGTATTGCGGCGACGATAAGCGGCTGGATTTCATCGACGTCTGGACACCGATGCTCGGAGCCGATGGCAAGCCGAAGCCGGAGTTGTATGTTGCGGATCAATTGCACCTGAGTGCAGCCGGGTATGCGGTTTGGACGGCGGCCATCAAGCCAGTGCTTGCCGCGAATTCGCGAGCCTACTACAGCAGCCCGGAACGATGGGAGAGCACCATCTCCGCATTCGAGGAGGCTGACAAAAAACAACCGCCTGCTCCCGGCGGGATCGTTTTCATCGGCAGCTCCAGTATCCGCGGGTGGAAAACGCTCAAGCAGGATTTCCCGGGGCATCCGGTGATCAATCGTGGATTCGGTGGGTCGGAGATCATTGATTCGATCCATTTTGCCGATCGTATCGTGGTCCCGTATAAGCCAAGTCACGTGGTGCTCTATGCCGGTGACAACGACATGTCGCGCGGCAAAACCCCTGAGATGATCCTGGCACACTTCAAGCAATTCGTGGAAACGGTGAGCGAAAAACTGCCCGAGGCGCGGATTTCTTTCATCACCATCAAGCCAAGCCTTAGCCGCTGGAAATTGGCCGGTAAAATGAGCGAAGCCAACGGCATGGTGCGGGAGTTTTGCAAGACGAACGACCGGCTCGAGGTCATTGACATTTGGGAGCCGATGCTCGGGGAGGACGGCAAGCCGAGGCGCGAGCTGTTTGTCGGTGACGGGCTGCATCTCAATGCCAAGGGCTACGCTCTCTGGACGAAAGTCGTCGCGCCGCACCTGGTCAGGCGCTGATCGTTTCGCCGTTTGGCAAGGCGGCACGCTCTTGCTACGATGACCGCGATGGCAAACGAGCCTTCAGCAACAGTCGCCGCGAATACCCCGCTTCACGACGAACAAAACACCCGGGACACCCGGGAACTGCCGATCGATAAGGTCGGGGTGCGTGGGCTGCGGTTCCCCATTCAGGTGCGCGACCGTGCTCATGCGGTGCAAAACACCATCGCCACCATCGGCATGTTCGTCGATCTGCCGATGGAGTTTAAGGGCACGCACATGAGCCGGTTTGTCGAGGTGCTCAACTCGCACGGGGAGATGATCCACGTCGAGAATATCCCCGATCTGCTCTCCAGTATGCAGCAGCGGCTCAATTCCAACAACTCTCACCTCGAGATTGAATTTCCCTATTTCATCACGAAGAAGGCACCGGTCACCGGGCGCGAGGGGCTGATGGATTACAACGTGCGTTTCGAGGCCAACGCCACCGGAACGGAGATTGATTTTGTCATGACGCTGTGCGTACCGGTCGCGACGCTTTGCCCGTGCTCCAAGGCCATCAGCGAGTACGGCGCACACAATCAGCGCGGTGAGGTCACGGTGGCCATCCGCTCGTCGGCGACGGTGTGGATCGAGGACCTAATCGCGCTCGTCGAGGAGTCGGCCAGTTGCGAATTGTACTCGCTGCTCAAGCGGCCGGACGAAAAGGCCGTCACCGAGCGGGCGTACGAAAACCCGGTGTTCGTCGAGGATCTGGTTCGCAACATTGTCCTGCGGCTCAAGGCGCACGAGCACATCACATGGTACCGGGTTGAGGCGGAGAATTTCGAGAGCATCCACAACCACAATGCCTACGCCTGCATTGAGAAAAGCTGACGTCATCGGCATGCAAATCGTCTCCAGCATTTTCCTAATCATCGCAGTTGGACTGGCCGCCGCTTGGCCAAGCGAAGCGACTGCCCAGACAAGTGTCCAACTGGAGGCGCTCAAGCGGCTGAAGAATCTCGATATCGAGGCCAACCCGTCGCTCAAGAAAGTTGTCCTGAACATTCTTGAGGCGTCGAAGGGCAAGCCGGCGTTCGTGGAGATTGTCCGCGATTTCAAGCTCAAGGGGCATGAGGCGGAGTTGATTCGATTTGCTCAGGCGCAACCAAAGGATTCCACGGGAGTTGAGGCGATGCGTCTGGCTCTCACGAAACCAGGGCTGAAACTCATCAGCGCCGCGATCACCGGCGACGATGCCAAGGCTGCCTTGGCCACCACCCAAGCCTTGGCCAACGCCCAATCGCCCAAGGGCGAACCGATCCTGTTGAACGCCGCCAAGCACGACAAAAAACCGCTCGCTCTGCGCGCGGCCGCGGTCAACGGCTTGGCCAAGTCTAAGACCGGCGCGGCTGCGCTCATCAAGGCTGCAAAGGCCGGGGAACTGGGGGGCGACCTTAACTTTACCGCCGGCAACGCCCTGCGCAGCGTTCGTTGGAAGGATATTAGTGAGGCTGCAGCCAAGCTCTTCCCCGCGCCACAGGGGCTTGGCCAAGCGCTGCCGCCTTTGGCCAAGCTGGTCACCATGAAGGGCGACATTGCCAACGGAGAGAAAGTTTTCTTCCGACCGCAGAGCACCTGCGCCACCTGCCATCAGGTCAACGGCAAGGGAATCGACTTTGGGCCCAAGCTTTCCGGTATCGGCACCAAGCTTGGCAAGGAGGCGTTGTACCTCTCCATCCTCGAGCCAAGCGCCGGCATTTCGTTTGGCTACGAGGCGTGGCTGCTCAAGTTGAAAAACGGTGGCGAGGCGCTAGGTGTCATCACCAGCAGCACAGACGCCGAGGTCACGCTCCGAGTGCCGGGAGGCATTTCGACCACGCACAAGACGGCCGACATCGAGAGCCGCACACAATTGCCCACCAGCATCATGCCCCCCGGCCTGCAGGCCACGATGACCCCGCAGGAATTGGTGGACATGATCACCTATCTCGCCAGCCTCAAGCAGGCCAAGCCGTAGCTCAACCGCTTTACAAACCGGCAGCGCTTGGCCAAGCTGCCGCTATGCAAATCACTCGCTTGGCTCTGGCCGCATGCATCGGTTTTTCTGCCACCATGGCCCACTCCGCACCCATCACGTTCAAGGCACGCTCGCAGGCGCTCTCCGCGACGAGCGGCGGCAAGTATCAGTCGGTCGAGGCCGACGTCACGTGGGAGGCCGGCAAAACCGCTGTCATCGTAGTCGACATGTGGGACGATCACTGGTGCCCCAACGCAGCCAAGCGCGTGGTCGAAATGGCCAAGCCGATGAATGCCGTCATCAAGCAGGCTCGCGAGAAAGGCATGCTAATCATCCACGCCCCCAGCTCGACGGTCGATTTTTACAAGGGCACACCAGCCCGCAAGCGCGCGCAGAACGCCCCCAGCGCCAAGCCGCCCAAGCCGCTCTCCAAGGACGTCCGCTGGGGAACCAACTGGTGTTGGCCGGACAAGTTTCGTGAGACCGAGCTGCCGATCGACGACACCGACATGGGCTGCGATTGCGAGGAGGAATTCCCCATCCGCGAGGCGTGGACGCGCCAGATCGACCTCATCGAGATCGACGATGAGCGCGACGCCATCACCGACAACGGGCAGGAAACCTACAACCTGCTCGCGCAACACGGTGTTGAAAACGTCATCCTCATGGGGGTGCATCTGAACATGTGCGTCCTTGGCCGGCCGGTCGGCATCCGGCAGATGGTCAACATCGGCAAAAACGTCGTCCTCATGCGGGACATGACAGACACGATGTACAACCCGAAAAAGCGGCCGTTCGTCAGCCACTTCGAGGGCACCGATCTGGTGGTAAAACACGTCGAGAAATTCTGGTGCCCCTCCATCACCAGCACCGCTATCACCGGCGAGGCGCCGTTCCGGTTCAAGAACGATCCGCGCAAATAACGCCGAGTCCGTTATCATTCCGGGCTTGAAAACCAACCGGGGTTCGTTACGTTCGCGCCCGTTTCTCGCAGAAACGAAGAACTGATCATGCCTTCAGGAAACGATCTTCGAAAGGGAATGGCCATCAAGCACAAGGGCGAGGTGGCTGTCGTGTTGGAGTGTCAGCATCGCACGCCGGGCAACCTCCGGGCGTTCGTGCAGGCTACGCTCCGGAGTATTCGCACCGGTAAATCGTTTGATATCCGGTTGAGTTCTACCGAGAAAATCGAGGTCGTCCCGCTCGACCATCGCAAGATGGAATACAGCTACCGCGACGGGGATGATTTTGTTTTCACCGACCCGGAGACCTACGAGCCGGTTACCATCACCCCCGATCTCGTTGGCGAGGCGGTCGATTACATGGTGGAAAACTGTCTCGTGGAAATTACCTTTATCGAGGAAAATCCCGCCGTGGTCGAGTTGCCCTCGAGTGTGGTGCTCACCGTGACCGATGCTCCGGAAGGGGTGAAGGGTGACTCCACCACCAACGTAATGAAAACCATCACACTCGAGACTGGGAAAAAAATTCAGGCCCCTCTTTTCATCAAGAACGGCGAGCGGCTGAAGGTCGATACGCGCGAAGGCAAGTACATGGAGCGCGTCAACAAGTAGACTTTTGAGGAATCGAATTTGGAAGACACTCCGCTTGGCCAAGCGGGGTGTTTTTTTTGACTGGCTTGCTAAAGGGGCTTCTCCAGCCTAGGCCGATATTTGTATTTCTTGGCCAAGGCCTGGACGCTGCGAAGCGACTTCATTCCACCGGTGCATGAGGCGTGCGACAGGCAGGCCGCCGCCGCACAAACCGCGGTTTGCAGGCACTTGTCCAGTTCCCAGCCTTCGTGCAGGCCAAGCAGCATCCCGGTGGCAAACGCATCTCCCGCGCCGGCGGCACCAACTATTTCCTTGGCCGGGATGCGCAGCGACGATTGCAGGACGTCCTCACCCTTGCGTGTTCGCACGAAGCCGCCTTCGGGAAAATGGATCACCACCAGTTCACCCACACCAAGCTGGAGCAGTGCCCCGGCCGCATGGCGCAGCGCCACAGTGTCCAGCTTGCCGTCGTCCTGCCGAATCTTGAACCCGGTCGTCTTGCCGGCCTCGATTTCGTTTAGCATGCAGTAGTCGGTATACTTCAGTGCCGGGGTGATGATGTCGGCAAACCGATCGCTGTCCTCGCTCACGGCATCGATGCTGGTCTTGAGACCGGCCGATTGCGCTGCAGCCAGCAGCTTGGCTGCCTTGGTGCCAAATTTCTTGTCCGGTCCATCGAGAGTCTGCATCAAAAGCAGATATCCAAGGTGAAAAAAACGGGCCTTGGTTTTCGAGAAATTTAGGTCACGCCCATCCCAGACGGCGTTGGCGCCCTGATTGTGGAAAAACGTGCGGTTGCCTCCCTTGAGTTCCGTCATGACATCCGTGTAGGAGGTCGGCGCATCGGCGGTTGCGGTGAGGAACTTGGTATCGATTTTGAATTTTTTGCAGTCATCCAAAATCAGTTGGCCGAAGGTATCCTTGCCAACCAATCCGGCGGCGGAGAGGGGAATCCCGGCTCCCAGCTTGGCCAAGTTCACCAACAAATTATAGGGCGATCCACCGGTTCCCGTCACGGCGGCACCGTGGATGTTGGCTAGCTGCTCCCGCTGGGGGTAGACGTCGATCATCTTGACTTGATCGATGATCCAGTTTCCACCGGCGAGAATCCCCGAGCGCCTGGGGGCTTTTTTGGCCACGGACATTGCGAAAGACAAAAAGCTGCCAACAATTCCGCCGCTTGGCCAGCCTCGAGTTGTTTAAACCAGCTCCAGAGTTCCAGCCTGAACCTTTACCGCAGCCGCTTGGCCGATGAAATCCAACCGTAATAAAACGGTGGTCATTCCGAAGCGTTCCTCGACCCAGCCTTCCTGCCCCTGCAGCGGACCGGACTTGACCATGACCCGCGCTCCGACCTCGATTGTGGGTTCCAATCGAATTTCCACCTCCTGTTCCAGCGCAAAAAGGATGTCTTCGAGTTGATCCTCAAACTCCTGTTGATCGATGACATCCAACATGTTTGCCACGTAGTTGATCTGGATTGACACCTTGCGCGTTTCGTGGTTGAGCCTAAGAAAGACGTAGC